>NZ_JASEYI010000014.1:0-140194 GCF_035064085.1 Enterobacter sp. R-1.6.2 | reverse complement strand
ATGAGTTTATATCCACCAGGAAGCGTGTAAACAACAGTTTCTGTATCTGGTTCACTGATCGAGTATTGCAAACCAACGTTTTTGAGAATGACCATTCTGCTCACCAGTGGCATGCTTTCTGCTTTTTGCAGGGGATAAAACAATGCTTATTGGTTACGTGAGAGTGTCAACAAATGACCAGAACACCGCATTACAGAGAAATGCGCTCGATAGCGCAGGATGTGAACTAATTTTTGAAGATAAGATAAGCGGAAAGACATCGGAGAGGCCGGGGCTCAAAAAGGTACTCCGTATCTTGTCGGAGGGTGACACGCTGGTGGTCTGGAAACTCGATCGGCTCGGTAGAAGCATGCGGCATCTTGTCGTTCTGGTGGAGGAGTTGCGAGAGCGGGGCATTAATTTTCGCAGCCTGACCGACAGCATAGACACGTCTACGCCGATGGGCCGATTCTTCTTTCATGTTATGGGGGCTTTAGCTGAAATGGAAAGAGAGCTCATTGTTGAACGCACCCGGGCGGGTTTAGCAGCTGCGCGAGCAAAAGGGCGGATCGGCGGTCGCAGGCCCAAATTAACGGATGAGCAATGGGCGCAGGCAGGGAGATTGATCGCAGCAGGGGAATCTCGTCAGCGTGTGGCAATAATTTACGACGTAGGGGTTTCAACACTCTACCGAAAATTTCCGGTAGGTAGTGGTAAGACATAATGCAGGCCGCCAGTGAATATTGAAGCTGGCAGCCTGAACCATTTTACAGCCCAGTCTGGCGAACCGTCGGGAATTCAGACACCAGCCACATATCGGCCTCTTCAAACATTTCCTCCAGCATGCGATTCAATTTTTCCCGATCGCTTTTGCTGGCATCACTATTCAAGCCGTTCGCCTGCATCGGCTTTACCTTCACTTCGGCATCAGGAAAAATCTTGTGCACCCGCTTTGTTAGTTCAGCCAGGATGATCTCTCCGGCCCCCTGGAGCCCCTCAACATTTCGCTTGTCATAAACCAGTTCAACAAACATACCGATCCTCTTAAAAGTGAAAATTGCCTGTGCTTGATCTGTTTTTATAAAAATACTACTGTATATGCATACAGTCAATGAGCGAGTGAGGGTGCGTTTATGCCTCGTCAATCGGATATTCGTGCTGCTTTTATTGCGGCCATACAGCAAAACCCGAAGGGCTATCTCTGTCTGCATACAGACAAGTTCATCGCTGAACTGCAGGAGAGGCACTGGCATTTCAGCCAGGCGGATGCAAATACATGGATCGAGCGATACCAGCCGGACTTCGCCGATAAGACGACAAACGGAAGCGAGAACCGGTACTGGATCCTGCGTAACATGGGGAGGGTTTTCTAATGGGATTTCCATCGCCAGCCATGGATTACCAGGAGCAGCGCATGACGATAGATGTTATCTGCGGTGTAGACAACAATTGCAGAGTTATTGAAACTTCATGCGGCTGGGCCGTTATTAACGTCAGTCTGAAGCCAGAAAGAGGGGATACGTTGCTGGTTAGCATGGATGGGAGAAACCAGTTTGTGAAGCTACTGGGTCAGGCACTGATAACGGAAGAGGGTGAGGCGATCGAAGGAGAAGCCTTGAATGATGTTACGGTGCACGGCGTTCTTACACATACGCTTAACCAAGTTAAAGACGATAAATCGCCTGTAATGTAGCGTGTAAATGTCGGGGGTTATTCCCCCATTTTTCCCCAATGATTCCCCGTACAAATTTTAAACATGAAAAAACCAGCCGTAAGAGGCTGGTTTTAATAATAATTTTGGTCGGCACGAGAGGATTTGAACCTCCGACCCCCGACACCCCATGACGGTGCGCTACCAGGCTGCGCTACGTGCCGACGCATAAAAAGAATACTACTCGATTCCGTTTTGAATGCAAGGGAATCTGTCGCTAACTGGTTTATTATTAATCAGTTAGCGATGAAGCGCTTCTCATCCGTCAGGACCTGCAGCAGCAGGCTCAGCTGCGGTTTCTGGTCTTTCAACCGTTCGCCCTGCAGATTATACGTCTGATAATTCCCGTTGCTGTTCAGCACCAGCGTCAGCTTCGGCGTGGTCACCACCAGCGTATTATTCCCCGCCGCCGTCACCCAGCTGTGGCGGCGCGCGGCGCTGAAGAGATCCTGCCCCTGCGAATACTCGTTTGCTGGCGTGCTGACGTGCAGCAGGCGTTGCATCAGGGTGGTCATCACATCTTTATGCTCGGTGAGCATATTGATGCGCTGCGCCGGGGTGCCAGGCCAGTGGATCACCAGCGGAACCTGCAGATTCGGGCGAGACCAGCTCATACTCTTCGTCTCGTCACCTAGCGGGATGCCATGGCCCGCGGTCACGATCACCACGGTATTGTCCAGCTTGCCCGACTCGCGAAGCGCGTCAAGCACGCGGCCTATCTGCGCATCAACATCGCCAGCCGCGCGGCCGTAGCGGCGCGCAAAATCACTTTTATTGCTGTTGGCAAGCGTTGTGCCGTTAAAGGCAACCCATGAGAACCAGCGGTTATCTTCCTGGGCGTAGCGCTGCAGCCAGTTTATCCACTGGCCGGCGGTCTGCGCGTCGGACTGATTTTGCGCCGTCGGCAGTGAGAAATCGGACAGCAGCGCCTGGCGGTAGAGCGGGCTGTTAAAGCCATCGGAGGAGAACAACCCTAGCTGATAGCCTTGCTGATTCAGCCCGGTGATCAGCGCCGCAGGCGTGCGGGTAGACAGTACGCCGTCCATGTAGCCGGCTGAAATGCCATAGAAGAGGCCAAAGATGCCCGCATCGGTTGTGTTACCGGAGCTCATATGCTGAGTAAACGAGACGTTCTGACTCGCGAAAGCGGCCAGCGCAGGCATCTGCTTCTCGAAACGGGAATAGTTCAGGCCATCGACGGTGATCAGCAGGACGTTTTGCCCGCGCCCCATATCGCGGTAGTTCAGGTCGCTCAGAGGATACTGAACGCTGACGGCTTCCGGGTTGCCCTGCTCGATAAGACGGCGCTGGTACTCCTGTGCATCAAGCAGACCGTGTTTCTCGAGGAAGCGACGGGCCGTCATCGGGTACGAGAGCGGCAGGTTCGCGCGCTGCATGGTAATAGGGCGATAGAAGTTCGCATCCGCCCAGATATACATGATGTGCGAACTGATAAAGGAGACGAAAAAGAGCGCGGCGACGGGCTTCGCATAATGGCGTCGCCGGGTCAGACTGCGGAGCTTTTGCCAGCTCCAGGTGGCGAACAGCATCTCAATCAGCAGGATCACCGGGACGCTGATAAACATCAGCTGCCAGTCACGGGCCGTTTCGTTCTGGTCGGGGTTAATCACCAGTTCCCAGACGATGGGGTTGAGGTGCAGGTGGAAGCGGGTGAACACTTCACTGTCGATAAGCAGCAGCGTCATCCCCACCGTCGCAAGGATGGCGGACAAGAACCGCATCAGACGCTGCGACATGACGATAAACGTCAGGGGGAACAGGATCAGCAGATAGGTGGCGAAAACCAAAAAGCTAAAGTGACCGACAACGCTTATCCAGGAGTAGATACGCCCGGTTAGCGTTGTTGGCCAGTCTGCGACAAACAGATAACGACAGCCAATGACCGTCGCCAGCAGAATGTTGAACAGGGCAAACCAGTGCCCCCAGCTGACCATCTGGGAGACTTTTTCACGGTAGCGCTGACGATTCGTCACCATAAACTGTTGTTCGTATCCCTTAATGGGCCGGGTCGTTGCTGACGGACGACTGTAAAGCCTGGGCAAACGATTTTGCGATCGCCTGACGCTGAGCCGGAGCAACGCTGGTGTTAATCAGGTTGGTGACCATATTTCCCAAAACCATCAGGGAGAGATCGGTCGGCGTTTTATGTTTTTCCAGTACGTTGACCAGCTCACTGAGCAGTTGTTCAACGTGTTCATCACTGTAGCGGGAATGTTGTGGCATAAATCAAAATCAGTTTGTTGATGAAAGGGCAACATATTACCGTAGCAACAGCTTTTTTTCCCCTTTTTTATCTGTTGTTGCACACATGTCCTGGTGGTGGTTGAATACCGCCCGGTCTAAAAGGAGAGTTTATCATGAGTCTGGAAATCAACCAGATTGCCTTGCACCAGCTTATCAAGCGTGATGAGCAAACCCTTGAAGTGGTGCTGCGCGATTCGTTACTGGAACCCACGGCGACCGTGGTGGAGATGATGGCAGAACTGCATCGCGTCTACAGTGCCAAAAATAAAGCCTATGGCCTGTTCAGCGAAGAGAGTGAACTGGCCGATAGCCTGCGCCTGCAGCGTCAGGGCGAAGAGGATTTCCTGGCGTTTAGCCGCGCCGCCACCGGGCGTCTGCGCGACGAGCTGGCGAAATATCCGTTCGCCGACGGCGGGATCGTGCTGTTCTGCCACTATCGCTACCTGGCGGTCGAGTATCTGCTGGTTACCGTGCTGAATAACTTAAGCAGCATGCGCGTGAACGAGCAGCTGGATATCAGCTCAACGCATTATCTGGATATCAACCATGCGGATATCGTGGCGCGTATTGATTTGACCGAATGGGAAACCAACCCGGAGTCGACCCGCTACCTGACTTTCCTGAAAGGGCGCGTGGGCCGCAAAGTGGCGGATTTCTTTATGGATTTCCTCGGTGCCAGCGAAGGTCTTAACGCCAAAGCGCAGAACAAAGGGCTGCTCCAGGCGGTTGACGACTTCACGGCTGAAGCGCAGCTCGATAAATCTGAGCGCCAGACCGTGCGCCAGCAGGTTTACAGCTACTGCAACGAACAGCTGCAGGCAGGGGAGGAGATCGAGCTGGAGTCCCTGTCAAAAGAGCTGGCGGGCGTCAGCGAAGTCAGCTTCCAGGAATTCACCGCGGAAAAAGGCTATGAGCTTGAAGAGAGCTTCCCGGCGGATCGCAGTACGCTGCGTCAGTTAACCAAGTTTGCCGGCAGCGGCGGTGGGTTAACCATCAACTTTGACGCGATGTTGCTGGGTGAACGCATCTTCTGGGATCCGGCCACCGATACGCTGACCATTAAAGGTACGCCGCCGAACCTGCGCGATCAGCTTCAGCGCCGCACCTCGGGCGGGAAATAACAGCCATAAAAAAACCCCGCAGAAGCGGGGTTTTTTTTCGACGTGTTTGCGATTACGCGCGAACGAAGTCGATGTGAGACAGTTTTGGCTTGAACGGGTGACGCTGAACAGCCTGAACTTTCACTTTTTCTTCTTTACCGCCAACAACGATGGTCAGAACTTCGCTGTAGAATTCAGCTTTGGTCTGCAGGTTCCACAGTTTGTCGTGATCCAGTTCGATTGCAACTGGAGCAGCTTCGCCACCGTAAACGATAGCCGGGAACTTGTTAGCGTTACGCAGGCGGCGGCTCGCACCCTTACCCTGCACGTTACGTACTTCTGCTTCGATAGTGAACATTGATTTCTCTCTGTATTTAAAACCCTGCTACAGGCGACCCAGCAGCAGGTGAGTGTTCTGCCTCACGGATGTGAAGCGGGCGGCATTTTATACTCAAATGCCCCTCACATCAATGAAAAGTCCCGCTAACCGCGCAATTCGTTGGCGCGACGGAAGCGACCTTCATAGTCAAAGAGCTTCTCGCGCACCTGCCAGAACTGGCCTTTCTTACGGGCGACGACAAAATCCGGATGGCGCAATAACACCTGCTGGCGCACGATATCGGCGACGGTTATCCAGCGCAGGGGCACGCCCGGCGTGCGGGTATGCGGGCGGATAAACAGCTGCTCGAAGGCCATTCGCTGGGCAGGCGTCTGAACCCGGAAACGCTCGCTGACGTCCGCCCCGTCTTCGTCGTAATAGGTGATTTTCAGCCACTCGCCTTTTTCATCGGCGCCGGGCTGCAGCGCCATGCCGGAACAGCGCAGCACCAGGGCATCTTTCAGCTTTAGCGCCGCTTTCAGCATGTCGTCCGGGTCAACCAGCACCGTGTCGCATTCCCGGCAGCGGCGGGCGGCAATGTCGTTTTCGGCGTTGCACTGCGGGCAGTTTTTGAACCGGAAGCGGAAATCGCACTGCTCGCGATGCCCGTCATCATCTTCAAACCAGCCCTGACAGCGGCGGCCAAAGTGTTCGATCAGCGTACCGTCGGCGGTGGTTTTTCCCCAGAAGGTGTTGGCAAACCCGCAGGCAGGGCAAAAGACCTGCACGGGCACGTTGTCGCTTTTCCCTTTTGGCGCGCCGACCTCAGGCGTATAGAGATCGTGCGGGTTACCGGCATAATCCAGAATCAGGCAGTCGGTTTTTCCCGGGGCCAGGCGCAGGCCGCGGCCAACAATTTGTTGATACAGACTGACCGATTCGGTCGGGCGCAAAATGGCGATCAGGTCGACGTGCGGGGCGTCAAAGCCGGTGGTCAATACCGACACGTTTACCAGATAGCGGAACCGCTGGGCTTTAAAGGCGTCAATCAGGCCGTCGCGCTCCGGACCAGGCGTTTCGCCGGTGATTAACGCCGCGTCGCCGGCGGGCAGTAGTCCGGTGATTTCTCGCGCGTGCTCAACCGTGGCGGCAAAGATCATCACCCCTTTGCGCGTCGCGGCGAACTCCTCAATCTGGCTGATGATATGCGGCGTAATACGCTTCTGCTTTTTCAGCTCCTGGTTGAGATCCGCTTCGCTGAATAAGCCGTTGCTCTGCGCCTGCAAACGGCTGAAATCGTACTGCACCACCGGCATATCCAGCCGTTCAGGCGGCGTCAGGTAGCCATGTTTAATCATGTAGCGCAGCGGAAGTTCGTAAATGCAGTCGCTAAACAGGGCCTTCTCATCGCCGCGCACCATGCCGTGATAATGGTAGCGATAGATCCAGCCTTTCCCCAGGCGAAACGGGGTCGCCGTCAGGCCCAGCAGGCGCAGGTGAGGGTTCACCGCTTTCAGGTGAGCCAGGATTTGCTGATACTGGCTGTCGTCGTCATCGCTGATGCGGTGACACTCGTCAACAATCAGCAGCGAAAATTCGCTGCGAAATAGCTCCAGATTGCGCGCCACCGACTGCACGCTGCCGAAGACCACTTTGCCGTGGCTCTCTTTGCGCTTTAGCCCGGCGGCGAAAATGTCGGCTTCCAGCCCAAGCGCACAATACTTGGCATGGTTTTGCGCGACGAGCTCTTTGACGTGCGCCAGCACCAGCACGCGACCACGGGCCAGACGCGCCAGTTCGGCGATGACCAGGCTTTTGCCTGCGCCGGTCGGGAGCACAATCGCCGCCGGCTCGCGATGTTTACGGAACCAGGCGAGGGTGGCGTCAACGGCTTCCTGCTGATAGGGGCGAAGTGTAAAAGTCATAGGGTCTCGGTTTCGTTATTCCGCACATATACCCGTCATACTTCAAGTTGCCTGTGCGTTGGCTGCACTCGTTCACCCCGGTCACTTACTTATGTAAGCTCCCGGGGATTCACTCCTTTGCCGCCTTCATGCAACTCGAATTATTTAGGGTATAGATAGTATGCCACGAAACTTTTTCCCTTGAGTGGCGCAACCAGACCATTATACTGAACCGTTCCAGACTGCTTCTTTTTTCGGACCTGTTGTCCGACTTCCTGCACCATTAAGGCTAAAAAGATTTCATGCGACTTGATAAGTTTATCGCTCAGCAACTCGGCGTAAGCCGCGCTATTGCCGGGCGCGAAATTCGCGCCAGCCGCGTTACCGTGGATGGCGACATTGTGAGAGACAGCGCGTTCAAACTGCAACCTGACCATCAGGTGGAGTATGACGGCAATCCTCTGACCCAGCAGCACGGTCCGCGCTACTTCATGCTCAATAAGCCGGAAGGCTACGTCTGCTCAACGGACGATCCGGATCACCCGACGGTGCTCTATTTCCTCGACGAACCGGTGGCGCACAAGCTGCACGCCGCAGGCCGCCTCGACATCGACACCACGGGTCTGGTGCTGATGACCGACGACGGGCAGTGGTCGCATCGCATTACTTCCCCGCGTCACCACTGCGAGAAAACCTATCTGGTCACGCTGGAGTCGCCGGTGTCGGATGACACGGCAGAGCAATTCACGAAAGGCGTTCAGCTGCATAATGAAAAAGATCTGACCAAACCCGCCGTGCTTGAGGTGATCACGCCGACGGAGGTCCGTCTGACCATCAGCGAAGGGCGCTACCATCAGGTGAAACGTATGTTTGCCGCGGTGGGGAACCACGTTGTTGGCCTGCATCGTGAGCGGATTGGTGCGATCGAACTCGATCCCGACCTGGCGCCTGGCGAATATCGCCCGTTAACGGAAGAAGAGATCGCCAGCGTCGGTCTGCCTTCGCACTAATTTCAGGAGAGCTCTGTGACCACCAGGCCACACTCGTCGTTCAAAATCGTCTTCATTCTTGGCCTGCTGGCCATGCTGATGCCGCTGTCTATTGATATGTACCTGCCCGCGCTGCCGGTCATTTCCGCGCAGTTTGGCGTTCCGGCGGGCAGCGCGCAGATGACGCTCAGCACCTATATTCTCGGCTTTGCCCTCGGCCAGCTGTTTTATGGCCCGATGGCGGACAGCCTTGGACGCAAGCCCGTTATTCTGGGCGGGACGCTGGTCTTTGCAGCCGCAGCGGTGGCCTGTGCGCTGGCGCAGACCATCGATCATCTGATTATCATGCGCTTCTTCCACGGTCTGGCGGCGGCTGCGGCAAGCGTGGTGATTAACGCCCTGATGCGCGATATCTACCCGAAGGAAGAGTTCTCCCGCATGATGTCGTTCGTGATGCTGGTGACGACGATTGCGCCGCTGGTGGCCCCGATGGCCGGTGGTGCGGTGCTGGTGTGGTTTAGCTGGCATGTGATTTTCTGGATCCTGGCCCTGGCCGCGCTGCTGGCCTCGGCGATGATCTTCTTCTTTATTGATGAAACGCTTCCCGTGGAGCGCCGCCAGAAATTCCACATCCGAACCACAATAGGCAACTTTGCCTCGCTGTTTCGCCACAAGCGCGTGCTCAGCTACATGCTGGCAAGCGGGTTCAGCTTCGCCGGGATGTTCTCCTTCCTGAGCGCCGGGCCGTTTGTCTACATTGAACTGAATCACGTTTCGCCGCAGCACTTCGGCTACTATTTCGCGCTTAACATCGTCTTCCTGTTCATCATGACCATCATCAACAGCCGTTTTGTCCGGCGGGTGGGGGCACTGAACATGTTCCGCGCCGGGCTGTGGATCCAGTTTGTGATGGCTATCTGGCTGGTGGTGAGCGCGTTTCTGGGCGTGGGCTTCTGGGCGCTGGTGGTCGGCGTAGCGGCCTTTGTCGGCTGCGTGTCGATGGTGTCATCTAATGCGATGGCGGTGATCCTGGATGAGTTTCCGCATATGGCGGGCACCGCCTCTTCCCTGGCGGGGACGTTCCGCTTCGGTATTGGCGCTATCGTCGGGGCGTTGCTTTCAATGGCTACCTTTACGACGGCATGGCCCATGCTGTGGGCGATGGCTTTTTGCGCAACCAGCTCGATACTCTTCTATCTTTACGCCAGTCGACCGCGAAAAGCGGCCCACTAAAATACAGAGAAGGCCCGGCAGGGCCTTTTTTGTTGATGCATATCAACCAAACTCCCGTTCGTTTATTCCGTGTTTGTTTATTTTATGTAAAATCTATTTGTGTAAAAAGTCACATCATTGTATTCAAAAAGGTTGAGTTAGCTCGCAGAAACGGGTACATATAGCGCCGACGCGAGCCTGGATATCGATAAAAAAGCGCTGAATAGTGCAGGCTGGCGATGATGTGTTACTATAAATGTAAATAAATTGTGAAGTAAATTTTGCTTCCGGGGAACGAACGTGAATACATTACAACTCTCCATTGTCCATCGCTTGCCCCAGAGCTATCGCTGGTCGGCGGGTTTTGCAGGTTCGAAAGTTGAACCGATTCCGCAAAGCGTCGCGGGCTGTGAAAACTGCCTGGTGGCACTCAAGCTGCTGAGCCCGAGCGACGAAAATGCATGGCGGGTGATGGAGCGTCTCAGTCAGGCCCTGACGGATATCGAAGTGGACAGCTCCGTGCTGGAGTGTGAAGGTGAGCCGTGCCTGTTCGTGAAGAGCCAGGACGAGTTTGCCGCCACCTGCCGTCTGAAGAATTTTGGCGTTGCCATCGCGGAGCCTTTCTCCGGCCAGTACCCGTTCTGACCGCTAGTCTGCCGACAACAGCTGGCGCGTGTAGCGCTGCGTTGGCGCGCTAAATACGCGCTGGCACTCTCCCTGCTCGACCACTTCTCCCTGTCGCAACACAATCACCTGATGGCATAGCGCCCGCACCACCTGTAGATCGTGGCTGATAAAGATATAGGCCAGCCGGTGTTTTTCCTGAAGCCCTTTCAGCAGCGCCAGGATCTGCGCCTGAACGGTTCTGTCCAGCGACGACGTTGGTTCATCCAGAATAATCAGCTCCGGCTTCAGGATCAGCGCGCGGGCAATGGCGATACGCTGGCGCTGCCCGCCGGAGAATTCAGCCGGATAGCGGTGGCGCGTCCCGGCATCTAAGCCCACTTCGGCCATCACCCGCATAACTTCCTCCTCGCGCTGCTGAGCGCTCAGGCCGGGCTGATGCACGCGCAGACCCTCCTCGATAATCTGTAACACGCTGAGCCGGGGGTTAAGCGAGGAGTTGGGATCCTGAAACACCACCTGCATGCGGGGCCGCACGGGCAGCATCTGACGGCGGTTCCAGCGGTGCAGCGGCATATCGTCAAAGAGGATCTCGCCCTGGGAGGCAATTAAGCGCAGCAGCGCCAGACCGGTGGTACTTTTGCCGGAACCGGATTCGCCCACCAGCCCCAGAGATTCTCCCGGGCGCAGCGAGAAGCGGATGTTTTTCAGCACCGGATTCTGGTCGACGATGCGCCGCAGAATACCTTTGCGGATCGGGAACGAGACGGACAAATCCTCAACGCGCAGCAGCGGTGTGCTGTCAGCCGCGAGCGGAACCGGGTCGCCGGAGGGTTCGCTGTCGAGCAAACGCTGCGTATAGGGGTGCTGCGGCGCGCTCAGCAGCGTGGACGCGCTATTCTGTTCAACGCATCGTCCGTTTTGCATCACCGCGACGCTGTCGGCCAGCTTTCTCACAATGCTCAGGTTGTGCGTGATAAAAAGCAGGCTCATGTTCAGCTCGTCACGCAGTTCCCGCAGCAGCGTCAGTATTTGCGCCTGTATCGTCACGTCCAGCGCCGTTGTGGGCTCGTCGGCAATCAACAGCTCGGGTCGCGTGAGCAGGGCCATAGCGATCATCACGCGCTGGCGTTCGCCGCCGGAGAGCTGATGCGGAAAATCATTCAGCCGTTTGGCCGCGTTGCGTATGCCCGTTCGTTCCAGACAGTCCAGAATTTCTCCCCGCGCGGCCTCTTTGCGCATCCCCCGGTGCAGGGAGAGCACTTCATAGAGCTGTTTCTCCAGGCTGTGCAGCGGGTTGAGGGAAACCATCGGCTCCTGGAAGATCATGGCGATTTTGTTGCCGCGTATGCCGCGCAGGGTATGTTCGTCGGCATGCAGCAGCGAGCTGCCGTGAAACAGAATATCCCCTTGCGGGTAGCTCACCGGTGGGGACGGCAACAGGCGCAGGATGGAGAGTGCCGAAACGCTCTTGCCTGAACCCGACTCGCCCACCAGGGCCAGCGTTTCCCCGGTCTGGATCTGCAGCGACAGGTCGGTGACCACGGTGCGCGTCTCGTCCTGCTTAGAAAAAGCAATCGACAGGTTATCAATACTGAGAAGAGGCTGGGTCATTTTATACCGCCTTGTTCGGATCGAAGGCATCGCGCACGGCTTCGCCAATAAAAATCAGCAGCGACAGCAGCACGGCCACGGAAAGAAAGGCGGCGATGCCTAACCACGGCGCCTGCAGGTTGTTCTTACCCTGCAGCAGCAGTTCGCCGAGCGACGGGGAACCCAGCGGTAGCCCGAAACCAAGAAAATCCAGCGAGGTGAGGGTGGTGATGGAGCTGCACAGAATAAACGGCAGGAAGGTGAGCGTTGCCACGACCGCGTTGGGCAGCATGTGGCGGAAGATGATCCCCCGATCGCTCACGCCAAGCGCCTGCGCGGCGCGAATATAGTCGAAATTGCGGGTGCGCAGGAACTCCGCGCGCACCACGCCCACCAGCGCCATCCAGCCGAACAGGACGGTGATGCCTAACAGCCACCAGAAGCCGGGCTGCACCACGCTGGAAAGCAGGATGATCAGAAACAGCGTTGGCATGCCTGACCAGACTTCAATAACCCGCTGGCCCCACAGGTCAATTTTCCCGCCGTAGTAGCCCTGAACGGCGCCCGCCACGACGCCCATCACGCTTGAGAAGAGCGTCAGCATCAGCCCAAAGAGAAGAGAAATTCGCGTGCCATACAGGATGCGCGCCAGTACGTCCCCGCCGTTTGCATCCGTTCCCAGCCAGTTTTGCGCGGAGGGCGGGGAAGGGAAGGGGGTTGTGGTGGCGAAGTTAATGCTGTTTGCGCCAAAGCGCACCGGTGCCCAGAGCGCCCAGCCGTGCTGCTCAATCTGCTGGCGAAGCCACGGATCCTGATACTCCGCCGGTGTCGCAAACGGGCCGCCAAAGTCGCTTTCGCTGTAACTGGCGATAACCGGCACGTACCAGCGGTCGTTAAAATGCACCAGCAAAGGCTTGTCGTTGGCGATCAGCTCCGAACACATGCTTAAGGCAAACAGCACGGCAAAAATCCACAGCGACCAGTAGCCGCGGCGGTTGTGGCGAAAGCGGGCCCAGCGGGCCTGGTTGACGGGGCTTAAACGCGGCATCAGCGGCCCTCAAAATCGATTCGGGGATCGACCAGCGTATAGCTGATATCGCTGATGATATTCAGCAGCAGGCCAATCAGGGTGAAAATATAGAGTGTGCCAAACATCACCGGATAATCGCGCGATACGGTAGCCTCATAGCCCAGCAGCCCCAGGCCGTTGAGCGAGAACATCACCTCTATCAGCAGCGAGCCGGTAAAAAACATGCCGATGAACGTGGCCGGAAATCCGGCGATCACCAGCAGCATGGCGTTGCGGAACACGTGTTTCCACATGATCTGCTTCTCGCTCACGCCCTTGGCGCGGGCCGTGACAACGTACTGCTTACGAATTTCATCGAGAAAGGCGTTTTTGGTCAACATGGTCAGGGCCGCAAACCCGCCGATGACCGTGGCCAGCACCGGCAGCGTGATATGCCAGAGATAGTCGGTGGTTTTCTGATACCACGGCAGGGAGCTAAAATCGGCGGAGACCAGCCCCCGCAGCGGGAAGAGGTCGAAATAGCTTCCCCCGGCAAAAAAGACAATCAGCAGGACGGCAAACAGAAACGCCGGGATGGCGTAGCCGATGATGATGAACGTGCTGCTCCAGATATCAAACCGGCTGCCGTTATACACCGCTTTGCGGATCCCGAGCGGTATAGAGACCAGATAGATAATCAGCGTTCCCCACAGCCCCAGCGTTATCGAAACCGGCAGGCTTTGCTTGATCAACGTTAACACTGACGCACTGCGAAACAGGCTATCGCCAAAATCAAAGCGGATGTAATCCCAGAGCATCTTGAAATAGCGCTCGTGAATCGGTTTGTCAAAGCCGTAGCGGTGGGTGATCTCGGCGATCACTTCCGGATCCAGCCCGCGTCCGCCGCGATAATGGCTTTCGCTGATATTCCCTACGCCGGTTCGCGCATGGCTCGCGCCCATCCCTTCACCGCCGCCGCCGGGCATGCCGCCGCTGTTGCCAAATTCAATGGCGGCAATCGCCTGATCGACCGGGCCGCCGGGGGCGATTTGCACGATAAAAAAGTTAATCGTGATGATGGCCCACAGGGTGGGGATGACCAGCAGGAGACGACGGAGAAGATAGGCACCCATGATGATTCCTTATCGCCGCTCAGCGGGAAGTCTGGCGGCTTTGTTAACGTCATACCACCAGGTATCAAAGCCCAGGGAGTAGACAGGGCGCACGGCAGGCACGGAGAACTTGTCCCAGCGCGCAAGGCGATCTTCGCCCATATACCACATCGGCAGCATGTAGTAGTTCCAGGTCAGGACCCTGTCGAGGGCGCGCCCGAGCGGCAGGAGCTTTTCTTTATCCCCCTGCGCCGCCACTATTTTCGCAATCAGCGCGTCAATCGCCGGGCTTTTTACACCTGGCGCATTGTATGAGGAGTCAATGTAGCTGGAGGCCCAGGAGATTTGCAGGTCGGAGCTGGGCCACGGCTGCGCGGGCCACAGGCGCTGCATCATGTCGTAATCACGGCTGCGCATGCGGCTGGTGATCTGCGCGTTATCGACCTGGCGAATGTTCATGGTCACGCCCAGCCGCTCAAGGTTGTGCTTAAACGGCAGTACCCACTGATCGTTGCCCCCGGACGAGAGCAGCAGCTCAAAGCTGAGAGGCTTACCCGTTTTGGCATCCACACGCTTTTGATTTTTCAGGTGCCAGCCCGCGTCATCCAGCAGTTTGCTGGCTTTCAGCAGGTTGTCGCGGTCGTAACCGTCACCCTTCGACGCGGGCGGCTGAAACACGGTGGTGAACACCTGCGGCGGCAGCTCCGCTTTCAGCGGCGCCAGCAGTGCCAGCTCGTCGGCTTTCGGGTAATCGCGCGCGGCGTATTCGGTGTTCTGAAAATAGCTGTTGGCACGGCTGTAAGCCCCGTAAAACAGCGCCTTGTTCATCCACTCAAAATCAAAGGCCAGGGAAATGGCTTCGCGCACCCGGCGGTCATTAAATACCGGACGCTGAATATTAAACGCCAGCCAGCGGGTGTCCTGGGCAGACTCATTTTTGTGCTCGTCTTTGACGATATAGCCTTTGGCGAAATTTTTTCCGATATAGCGGGTCGCCCAGTTTTTGGCGCTGCTTTCTACGCGTAGATCGAAGGCGCCGGCTTTGAACGCTTCAAACGCCACGTTATCGTCGAGGTAGTAATCATAGCGAAGGGTGTCGAAATTCCAGCGCCCGCGGTTTACCGGCAGGTCTGCTGCCCAGTAGTCTTTCACGCGAGAGTAAACGACATATTGCCCCATGCGCCAGTCGGTGATGCGGTATGGGCCGCCTGCCAGCGGCGGCGTGGATAGCGGGTCGCTTAGCTTATGATTTTTCCAGAACGATTCCGGCATCACCGGCAGCGAGAACAGGCTGAGCATATTCTCTTTGTTCGGTTCGCTCAGCTCGATGCGCACGGTGAGCGGCGCGATGGCTCTGACGGAAGCCCCTTTATACACGATGCGGAACTGGGGGACGCCTTCAGTCATGAATTTATGGAAGGTGAACGCGACGTCGCTGGCCTTAACCGGTGTGCCATCGTGAAAACGTGCTCGCGGATTCAGCGAAATTTCCGCCCAGGCGAAGTTATCGGCGTAACGCACGTTCTCGGCAATCAGCGGATAATAGCTGCCGGGCTCATCATCCGACGTGACGAAGAGCGTATCGTAAAGCGATTCCGTTCGCGCGGCCGCCACGCCGCGCAGGGCGAAGCGGTTGAAGTTGTCGAATGTTCCCGTGGCGGAAAGCGTGACCTTTCCGCCCTTCGGCGCGGCAGGGTTAACGTAATCGAAGTGCGTAAAATTGACCGCATATTTCGGCTCGCCAATCACCGCGAAGGCGATATTTTCTTTGATGGCCTGCGCCTGGCTGGACAGGCTCGTTAGTGCCAACATCAGCAACATGAAGCGCATAAGCATCTCGCGGCGGCTCCCTCTTTTACAGACCGGCTCGGTTAAGCTGAATAATAAGTGACGTCACGGGCAATGTGAAATTAATCGCCCTCGGGCGAAATATCAGGCCGCCATTCGCGGAACTGCGCCAGCGGCATCGGGCGGCTAATCCAGTATCCCTGCAGGAAATTAACGCCGTGTTCGCGCAGCCAGGCGGCCTGTTCCGGCGTTTCCACCCCTTCGGCGACGGTCGACATATTCAGTCGTCTTGCCAGCGTCAGGACGGCATCCAGCACCGGCGACGTCACGGTCTCGGTGCCAATCGCATTAACAAAACCGCGGTCAATCTTGAGGTAGTCCATGGTGAAATGCTCAAGATAAATCAGCGCGCTGTGGCCGGTGCCAAAATCATCAATGGCTATCTCAAACCCTTCGTTATGCAGCCATTCGAAAAGGCTGTTGGCTTCCCGATGATTGAGCATGTCGCGCTCGGTGATTTCCAGCACGATCTGGAAGTAATCCTGCGGCAGTAGCGCTTTGAAGGTGCGCATATCGTCTTTGAAGCTTTCCGCATGCAGATGCCCCGGCGCAATGTTGATGCCCACCTTTGCTCCCGGAGGTAACAGGGTTTGTAACACGGGGGCATCGTGAATGATAAGGTCAAAGAGATGCAGCGTCAGCGGGACAATCAGCTTCTGCGCTTCGGCAAAGTTGATAAACGCGTCCGGCGGAATTTCCCCCATCGTCGGGTGTTTCCAGCGCATCAGCACTTCAAGCCCGGTCATCTGGAGCGATTTAGCATCGACGACGGGCTGATAGACCACGTAAAACTGGCCGCGCTTAATGGCGCTTAAAATCTCTTTACCCGGATTGAGCCGAATGCTGAGGATATAGTAGTTGAGCGATCCGGCACAAATGCCGCATACCAGCCCGAAGAACAGGGCGTAGAGAATTTCATCGCTGGTCCAGGCGTCAGCATACAGGTTGATGGTCAGGGGCACGTCTTTCAGCGTCGCGGTACGGGCCGGCGTTTCATGCAGATCATGCGCAAGGACCAGCGTGCTGGACCGCGTTGACAGCGCATGGTCGCCAATAATGATGGCAATGCCGGCAAATTCGTCCTGGCGCGCGGTGTAGAGCAGGTAAGGCGTCAGATTGAGATTCACCGAGGTAAACACTCCGCCGTCCTTCACTAGCGGGTTACGGTACCAGATGGCAATCGCGGGCTTGTTGGGCAACATGGGGGTGCCGGGAAGTAACGCCATATCAATCTGTTTGTCGATGTGCAGCTCGGGGATCAGCTCCTCCATGGGGACATTCATCGGCCCCGTGGCAGAAGAGCAGAACGCCATTTTGTCTCTGACCAGCAGGAATGCGCGAACGTTAACGCTAAAGGCAGCGCGCGAGGTAAGTTCCTGATTGACGTCGTGGCAGTTGTTTAACGTGAGCGGCTGGAGCACATCGATAGAATTTTTTAACTCATCGAAGTAGCTCTCCATATAGATGCTCACATCGTGGATCAGGGTGTCGAATTTGACTTCCCGCTTGTGGTAGCTCCAGAAAAATTGCAACGAACCCAGGAGCAGGGCGGCGATCAGGCCTGTGATGATGCTGAGGATCAGTATTTTGCGATTGCTGGAGAAATAGCGGGTGAACATAGACGTCGTGATTCCTGAAATGCCGCTGGATGTATTCAGTGTAACGGGCAAAAAAAAACACTGCCGAAGCAGTGCTTTTTTCATCATATCGTCAGCCAAGGGATAACCAACGATACAATAGTCATATTAACTGCGGGTCAGTACGCGGCGTGCTTCGTTGTAGCGCTTCTTCCAGTACGGTTCATTCATGCTGGAAATGGTCACACCGCTGCTGGTGGAGGCATGTACAAACTGGTCATTACCAATGTAGATGCCAACATGTCGACCTGTAGAACCGGCACGGAACAGGACTAAATCACCGGTGCGCAGTTTGGTACGTGAAATCGACTTGCCCATCTCCTGCTGTTCATAGGTTGAACGCGGAAGATCTAACCCAAATTGCTCACGGAACGTACGCTGTACAAAACCGGAACAATCAATACCTGTTTTTGTGCTGCCGCCAAGGCGATAGCGCACGCCTTTCCAGTCAGCATACTGGTCCATAATGCGGGACTTCACGTCCAGATTACGTACCATATTTTCAAATTCATCCTGAGAGGCTTGCAGTGACGAGGAATCTTCCATTCCCACAACACGCGTCTCAGGATGCATATTCTTTGCGGTGTTCGATGTACTACATGCAGACAACAGTACCGCGACTGCTATCGCCGGGATCCCCCGTAAGATATATCTCAGAAACGGTTGAGATTTGACCATTTTGTTTATTATCCCTTGAAGTCCTTAACGACAAATATCGTTATAAAAATGCCAAACGTGACGAGACTAATTATCTGTTCACATTGAGACAATTCTTTCTGGTCACATTTGTGGCACAGCGCACAAAATTATTCGCCAGTGAAATAATTATCTCTATGGGGCAAAACGAGTTCGAGATTAACCGATTGCCTGGGGTATTGCGAGAAAAAAAAGCCTTTTTTTTATAAGAAAATGTGATACAGAAAGTAAAAACATAGAATTGCTCAAAATAGCGACGGATCCGCTGCGCCAGTATGCAATTGCTTCATTTTTATCATGAATATGATGACGAGAATATGACAGTGGGGAAAGATCGCGGCGAGAACGCTATCAGGGATCATGTCGATCCCTGATAGCTCACGTTAATTTAGGTTAGTTATTTGTTTAATTGTTGTTGCGCTCTTCCGGGAAGATAGCGATCGAACAGCGCTATTATCCTGTCGCTCAGTGGGGTCATCAAACACCACGGCAGCGCAATCAGCGCCACGGAGAGCGAACCGACGGCAATATCGGTAAACCAGTGAGCGCCAATCATTACGCGCGGGAAGGCAAAAACCACAAAAATAATCAGGGCTATGGCAAAAGCTTTTCTGCCGAAATAGCGAAGCATAATTGCGGAAAAAATAAGCAGCATCATGCCGTGATCGCCGGGGAAACTGTCCTTCGACGCATCTTTTGTTGGAATATGCAGCAGTTCGCTGACGCGATAAATATCGGTGAAGAATAGCGTTGGGCTTGAACGCTTAACCGGAATAATCGCAGTTGCCAGCTGGTTAATGACAACGGCAAACAGCAGCATCACCAGACCGATAATGAGAATACGCCGACGCCCGGCTTTATCCTCTTTCAGCCAGAAAGAGAGCATCAGGCAGCCCATGGCCAGCAGCGAGAAGCCGTCGAAGGCGCGGTTATTGGTAATTGCCACCAGCCACAGGAACGCGCTGCTCTTCACCAGCTCCTGGTTGAAGAAGTGAAAAATGGCAGAATCCAGCGGGAACCAGAAACCATGATCCGCCGGGATATACCAGGAGAAGAAAAGCGCCAGACCGGCGACATTAAGCAGTAATATCAGGGGAAATCGAGTTGTCATAACGTTCTGCATAGAGTGAAAACTGGGGCAACGTTAGCCGCCCGAACTTAAACGAATCCTCAACAGGCTGGACTGGAGGGCATTCCAGTCGGCGTTAACCGCACTAATTAACTCTATTCGGCTGTCAGGCGGCGCCACATTCTGCGTTTCAATAAAGAAATCGTCACCCTGACGGTTGATCCGCACCAGCCCGTCTGGGGTGCGCATGATCCCTTTCACGCGATCGACGGGAGCAAGTCGGGCCCACTCCAGGATCCCGATGGTGTCGAAAACGGTTTCAGCATCAAATATCCATCCGCAGGCCTGATATCCCTGGCCGCTGTTCAGGTTACGACGCCAGCGCTGATGTTCCGGCAGGCTGAGAGCGGCTAAACCCTGTTTCACCGGATGATGATGTTGATGTTCCGCACTGGCCGGAAGTTCAGCCATGTTCAGACGAGGAAGGTCAAGCAGGGCGCTATCAATATTCCCCTGGGTGGTCTGCACCCGCGTGCGGTTGCAGCCGAAATGTTGCCACCACGCGTCCAGCGCGGCCTGGCTTTCAGCCGTGGCGCGATCTGCTTTATTCGCGACAATAACGTCAGCCGAGGCGAGCTGATCGCGGAAGTTCTCATTGGCCACCGCTTTGTCATCCAGAAGCTGACGCGGATCGAGCAGGCACAGGGTGGCGCGCAGGTCGATCCACGGCTCGTAAACCGGGGCGGTCAGTAAATCGAGGATCTGCTTCGGATGGCCCAGCCCGGTGGGCTCAATCAGCAGGCGGTTGGGTTTGCCCTGACGCAGCAGCGTATTGAGCCCGACCTGCATCGGCAGGCCATTGACGCAGCACATGCACCCGCCAGGGATCTCTTTAATCATCGCGCCGCTGGATGACAGTAACGCGCCGTCAATGCCTACCTCGCCAAATTCATTGACCAGCACGGCCCATTTCTCGGCAGGATCTTTATTCGCCAGCAGGTGGAGAATTGAGGTGGTTTTACCGCTGCCGAGAAAACCGGTGATGAGGTTGGTTTTGGTCACGTGCGCTCCAGATGAGGATTGTGATGCTATAACACTAATCTCTCTATCCTGGCGAAAAACGTGACCGGTGAGAAGGGGGAGGGCGAACGGAGGCTTCATCCGTTCGCGTTAAGCGCAATAATCGTTAAATATTTAACGTCTCGATAACAGCCTGACGCGCGCCGTGGCGGGTGATGCGCTGGTATGCCTGGCTGACAGCCTCCACAAACGCGCTGTTTTGCGCGAGATCGTGACCAAAGACCTCGCTCAGCCCCAGCAGGGCGTTAACGCGGTCGTCGTCGCTGCTGGCATTGACCATCGTGCTAATTTTATCGCTGAGGGGATCGCGAACATCAATCGCGTTGCCACGGTCGTCGGTACCGCTGACGTAGCGTATCCAGCCGGCCACGCCCAGAGCCAGCAGCGACCACGGTGTTTTTCGCTCGAGATGAACGCGGATCCCGTCCAGCATTCTTTGCGGAAGCTTCTGGCTGCCGTCCATCGCGATTTGCCAGGTCCGATGCTGAAGTGCCGGGTTGGCAAAGCGCTCGAGCAGGCTATCGGCGTAGGCGGTGAGGTCGACATCCTTAATGCGTAATGTGGGCACCTGTTCGTCCAGCATCAGCCGACGGGCGGCTTCGCGGAACGCAGCGTCCTCCATGCATTCATTAATATGGGCGTAGCCTGCGAGGTACCCCAGATACGCCAGGAAAGAGTGGCTGCCGTTGAGCATGCGCAATTTCATCTGCTCCCAGGGCAGAACATCCTGCACCATCTGAACGCCCGCGACTTCCCACTCCGGACGGCCGGCGACAAAATTATCTTCCACCACCCACTGAATAAACGGCTCGCAGCTGATGGCGCACGGATCTTCAACGCCGAGCGCGTCGGTGATTTCAGCCAGTGAGGCGTCCGTCGCGGCGGGAACAATTCTGTCGACCATCGTCCCCGGGAAGCTCACGTGGCTGTCAATCCATTCAGACAGCGCTGCGGAACGCTTTTGCGCCATGCCCAGCACCGCGTTTTTCACCACGTGCCCGTTATCAGGGATATTGTCGCAGGAGAGCACGGTAAACGCAGGCAAGCCGCGCTCGTGGCGGCGGTGAAGCGCTTCGACCAGGATCCCGGGTGCGGAATGCGGCTCTGAGGGGTTTTCAAGGTCATGGATTATCCGGGCGTTGTGCAGATCGAGTTTCCCGGTCGCGGGATCGATGCAGTAGCCTTTCTCCGTGATGGTGAGCGACACAATCGCGACCTGAGGCTCGCAAAATTTCTCAATAATGGCGGGCAGAGAGTCCAGCTTTGCGTTAAGGCATTCATGGACGGCACCGACGATAATCGCCTCATTGCCTTCTGCCCCTTTCTCCAGCACGGTGAACAGATGATCCTGCGCGCGCAGCTGGCTCATCAGCACGTCGCCGCTGAAAAGACTAATCTCACAAATACCCCAGTCGCCGCCTTTTTCATTAAGCACCCGGTTTGTTAATAATGCCTGGTGCGCACGGTGAAACGCGCCAAAGCCAAAATGGACGATGCGGGAGCGCAGTTGCTGACGATCGTAGCGCGGCTGCTGAACCTGGGCAGGAAGGGCGGTGGAGGCAATTGTCTTCATGAGATACACACCTGATTAACCATTAATTAACAATGTCAGTGTAAAGTTATATGACAGCAAATAAAATTGGTGAGCCGTAAATATCCCCGTTCTGTGAGTTTGATCAATCAATGTGTGGCGGTATGTTGACCCTTAGCGGTAAACATGTATGGTAGTCGTCATTGCAGTAACGCATATTGGTATAACAACTTAAGAGGGTGAGGCAATGGAACAAACCTGGCGTTGGTACGGGCCGAACGATCCGGTTTCTCTTGATGATGTGCGCCAGGCAGGCGCAACGGGTGTCGTCACGGCGCTGCATCATATTCCTAACGGTCAGGTATGGCCGGTTGAAGAAATTCAACAGCGTCAGGCGCTGCTGGCGGAGAAGGGGTTAACCTGGTCTGTGGTAGAGAGCATCCCGGTTCACGAAGACATCAAAACCCATTCCGGGGAGTACCAGACCTGGATTGCTAACTATCAGCAGAGCATTCGCAACCTGGCGGCCTGCGGCATTGATACGGTTTGCTATAACTTCATGCCTATCCTCGACTGGACGCGTACCGACCTTGAATATCAGATGCCGGACGGCTCGAAAGCGCTGCGTTTCGACCAGATCGCCTTCGCGGCGTTTGAGCTGCACATTCTGAAACGTCCTGGCGCCGAAGCGGATTACACCGCGGAAGAGCAGCAGCAGGCGCTCGAATGGTTCAATGCAGCCAGCGACACGGACATCGAAAAGCTGACCCGTAATATTATTGCGGGCCTGCCGGGAGCTGAAGAGGGGTATACGCTGGATCAGTTCCGCGCGCGCCTGGCGGAATACGGCGATATTGATAAGCAGCAGCTGCGTGAAAACATGGCGTATTTCCTGCGCGCTATCGTGCCGGTTGCTGAAGAGGCAGGTGTACGCCTCGCCGTGCACCCGGACGATCCACCGCGTCCTATCCTCGGCCTGCCGCGTATCGTTTCCACCCTTGAAGATATGCAGTGGCTGAAAGAGACGGTAAACAGCATCTATAACGGCTTCACCATGTGTACCGGCTCCTACGGCGTGCGTGCGGATAACGACCTGGTGCGGATGATTGAAACCTTTGGCGATCGCATTCACTTTACGCACTTGCGTGCGACCTGCCGCGAGGAGAATCCAAAAACCTTCCACGAGGCGGCGCACCTGGGCGGCGATGTGAATATGGTGGCGGTGGTAGACGCCATTCTGGCGGAAGAGGCGCGTCGCAAGCAGGCGGGCGATGTGCGTCCTATCCCGTTCCGTCCGGATCACGGCCACCAGATGCTGGACGATCTGCGTAAGAAAACCAACCCGGGCTATTCGGCGATTGGCCGTCTTAAAGGTATGGCGGAAGTGCGCGGCGTTGAGCTGGCGCTGAAGATGACGAAGTATCCGGAGCTTATGTAAGCGCTGTAGCCCGGTGGCGCTACGCTTACCGGGCTACAAAAAAAACCGGCCTGAGAGCCGGTTTTTGTGTTTTTGTCGGTCGGGTAAGGCGAAGCCGCCATCCGACAAACGCCGCAATCAGTCAGCGCGACCCATATAGCGTTTTTCTTCGATATGGATGCGGATCTTCTCGCCAGCGGAGAGGTATTCCGGCACCTGCACAACCAGGCCGGTGGTCAGGGTAGCCGGTTTGTTGCGGGCACTTGCGGATGCGCCTTTGATACCTGGTGCGGTTTCAACGATTTCCAGATCGACGGTCTGAGGCAGCTCCAGCGCCAGCAGCACGCCGTCCCAGGTCAGAACCTGCATGTCAGGCATGCCGCCTTCAGGGATGAACAGCAGCTCTTCTTCAATCTGATCTTTGGTAAAGATGTACGGGGTGTAATCTTCTTTGTCCATGAACACGTATTCGTTGCCGTCGATGTAGGAGAAATCAACGTAGCGACGGGTCAGGGTCACGGTATCGACGATATCGTCACCTTTAAAGCGCTCTTCCACCTTCAGGCCGGTACGCACATCGGCGAAACGCATTTTATACAGCGTTGCTGCACCACGGGCGCTGGGTGCCTGAATGTCGATATCTTTCACAATCAGCAGTTTGCCGTTGTAATTCAGCACCATACCTTTCTTAATTTCGTTCGCTCTTGGCATTGCAGTAATCCTGTTTACGGGAGGTAAAAAATATCGCGCCAAATTACTCGCGCGCGGCCTTTCAGGCAAGAGGAATTCGTGGCTTTTGCTATCAATACGCAAAAGGTGTTACTGTGCGCGCGATGCCCGACTGCGCGGGCGATCGTCAGCGAAAGAGAGCATTTATGGATTGCCGTCCCGATTGTGGCGCGTGCTGTACTGCACCGTCCATTTCAAGCCCCATTCCAGGAATGCCGGAGGGCAAGCCTGCCAATACCCGCTGCGTTCAGCTCTCGGAAACGAACCTGTGCATGATCTTTGGCTCACCGCTGCGCCCGAAAGTCTGCTCCGGGCTTCAGCCCACGGCCGAAATGTGTGGCAGCACGCGAGGGCAAGCGATGACGTACCTTCTTGAGCTGGAAGCGCTCACCGCGCCCTAAACGTCTTTAATCCTCGCCAGACAGCCGATCGTCAGGGTACACATCACCAGCGCAATCCAGAACACCGTGTGATAGTTCCAGATTTCGGCAACGACACCGGCCATTGAGCCCGCGATAATCCAGCCCACGCGGGTGGTATTAGTATAAAGGGTGGTGGCAGAGCCTGCCTGGCCCGGCATCAGATCCTGGAAATAGAGCATGCCTATCCCGGCGAGAATGCCAATATAGATGGCGTTCAGCAGCTGTAAAGCCAGCAACAGCCCCGGCGTATGTACCGTCAGCATACCGATATAAAACAGCAGACCGGCAACGGCGGCGATGCGCATTAAAAAACGCTTTCCGAAGCGCTTTGCGTAATAGCCCGCAATGAGCATTGTCGGGATCTCAAGCCCGGCCGCTGTGCCCATCATGATGCCCGCCAGCTTCTCCGACAGGTGCAGTTCATCAATAATAAACAGCGGCATATTGATGATATACAGGCTGTTGGTGCCCCACATCAGCGTGCAGATAGCAAACAGGAGCAGGGCATCGCGGCGGTTGCGGCGCGGCGCTTCCAGCACGCCCGTTGCCACTTTGGTCTCTTTGCGCATGGACGGCAGGAAGAACCACACCAGCGCGCCGCACACCACAAACGCGACGGCCGCGCTCAGGTACATCACCGTAAAGCCAAAACCCATCGCCAGCGCGTAGGCCAGCGGCGGGCCAATCACCCATGCCAGCGACACCTGAGCACGCAGGAAAGAGCTGAACATCACCGCTTCACGTCCGGTATGGTCGGCGTGTTCGCGGGCAAGGGCGAACATCTGAGGGTTCGCCGTTGAGCCAAAGCTGCTCAGGAATACCCCGACGAAGAGCAGAATGAAATAGTTGCGGTTCCAGGCAAACAGAACGCAGGCCATGACCCCGAGCAGACAGCAGAAAACGATCAGGCTTTTGCGATCGCCTTTTCTGTCGGATCGTCCCGCCAGAAACTGGCTGACCAGGATGCCGATGATGGCGCTTCCGGTAAAAAAGAAGCCGACCATTGCCGGACGGACGTGAACCTCATTTGTCAGAAATAGGCTCAATGTTGGCGTCTGTAACGCACCGGCAATGCCCGTGAAGAAGGCAACAACCAGGAATGCCGCTGAGGTCAAATCAAAGGGCTTCGGCGAGACGGCCGCAGGGGTGTTATGCATGTTTTATAATTAGCGAGTAGCAGAGAGGGGCGGAGTTTACGCCGTCAGCTAAAAAATAAACAGTGGGTGCGGTCAATGATGCCACGAAAAATCAAAATGGCATTTCAACTTCCGTCCCACCCGGCTGACCTTAGCTGAAACTTTCTTGCTGAACTTCAGCAAAATTCAGCTGAACGAAGAAGAAATGTGCTGTATCTCTAAATTCTGATATCGCAAATACGAGTTTACTTGCAAGACATTGCAGAAAGCGCAAGACTTTTTGAAACGTTTCAGCGCTATCTTGTTTTAACAAACGGAGCAGGCTAGCGCATTTTTTCTCATTAAAGCTGAAACGATTCAAGTTCAGCAGGAGTGGAGAACCATGTTCCAGTTATCTGTTCAGGATATCCACCCGGGCGCTCAGGCCGGGGATAAAGAAGAGGCTATTCGCCAGGTTGCCGCTGCGCTTGTGCAGGCGGGTAACGTCGCGGACGGCTATGTAAACGGCATGCTGGCCCGCGAGCAGCAGACCTCAACCTTCCTCGGCAATGGCATTGCCATTCCGCACGGCACAACCGACACCCGCGATCAGGTGCTGAAAACCGGCGTTCAGGTTTATCAGTTCCCGCAGGGCGTGCTCTGGGGCGACGGTCAGGTGGCGTATGTGGCTATCGGTATCGCGGCCAGCAGCGACGAACACTTAGGTCTGCTGCGTCAGCTGACGCATGTCCTGAGCGATGACGATGTGGCTGAACAGCTGAAGTCCGCGACCACAGCTGAAGAGCTGCGCGCCTTGCTGATGGGCGAAAAACAGAGCGAAGCGCTGAAGCTGGATAACGAAACGCTGACGCTGGACGTGGTTGCCTCCGATCTGGTAACGCTGCAGGCGCTGAACGCGGGTCGTCTGAAAGAAGCCGGCGCGGCGGATGCCACGTTTGTGACGCGCGTGATTAACGATAAGCCGTTGAATCTGGGTCAGGGTATCTGGCTGAATGACAGTGCTGAAGGCAACCTGCGCAGCGCTATCGCCGTGAGCCGCGCGGCTAATGCGTTTGACGTAGAAGGCGAGCGCGCGGCCATGCTGGTGACCGTGGCAATGAACGATGAGCAGCCGGTTTCCGTGCTCAAGCGTCTTGGCGATCTGCTGCTGAACAACCAAGCTGAAAAACTGCTGAACGCTGATGCCTCTACCGTGCTGGCACTGCTGACCAGCGATGATGTGCAGACCGAAGACGTGCAGACCGCGGAGTTCGTGGTACGCAACGAGCACGGCCTGCATGCCCGTCCGGGCACCATGCTGGTGAATACCATTAAACAATTCGAGAGTGAGATCACCGTGGCGAATCTGGATGGCACGGGCAAACCGGCCAACGGCCGTAGTCTGATGAAAGTTGTCGCGCTGGGCGTGAAGAAAGGCCACCGTCTGCGTTTCACCGCGCAGGGTGCTGATGCTGAACAGGCGCTGAAAGCGATTGGCGACGCCATCGCGGCAGGTCTGGGGGAGGGCGCATAATGAGCAGACGTGTTGCGACTATTACGCTGAACCCGGCTTATGACCTGGTAGGATTTTGCCCGGAAATTGAGCGCGGCGAAGTCAACCTCGTGCGTACCACTGGCCTGCATGCTGCGGGCAAAGGGATTAACGTCGCGAAAGTGCTCAAGGATCTCGGTATCGATGTCACCGTGGGTGGATTCCTCGGTAAAGATAACCAGGATGGTTTCCAGCAGCTGTTCAGCGAGCTGGGCATTGCCAACCGTTTTCAGGTTGTTCAGGGCCGTACCCGCATCAACGTCAAGCTGACGGAGAAAGACGGTGAAGTGACCGATCTGAACTTCTCTGGCTTCGAAGTGACGCCGTCTGACTGGGAGCGTTTTGTTAACGACTCTCTGACCTGGCTCGGTCAGTTTGACATGGTCTGCGTCAGCGGCAGCCTGCCGTCCGGCGTCAGTCCGGAAGCGTTTACCGACTGGATGACGCGCCTGCGCAGCCAGTGCCCGTGCATCATTTTTGACAGCAGCCGCGACGCGCTGGTTGCGGGTCTGAAAGCCTCTCCGTGGCTGGTGAAGCCGAATCGCCGCGAGCTGGAGATCTGGGCGGGTCGTAAGCTGCCGGAATTAAAAGATGTGATTGACGCTGCCCATGCGCTGCGCGAGCAGGGTATCGCTCACGTGGTTATCTCGCTTGGTGCAGAAGGAGCGTTGTGGGTTAACGCTTCTGGCGAATGGATCGCCAAACCGCCGTCGGTTGACGTTGTCAGCACCGTTGGCGCAGGGGATTCCATGGTTGGCGGCCTGATTTATGGTCTGCTGATGCGTGAATCCAGTGAACATACTTTACGTCTTGCCACTGCCGTTGCTGCCCTGGCCGTAAGCCAGAGCAATGTCGGTATTACCGATCGTACCCAGTTAGCCGCGATGATGGCGCGCGTTGACTTAAAACCTTTTAACTAACAGCAGGAGAGGAATAATGAAAACGCTGCTGATCATTGACTCCGGTCTCGGACAGGCTCGCGCCTATATGGCGAAGACCTTGCTGGGAGCGGCGGCGAACAAAGCACATCTCGAGATCATTGATAACCCGGGCAATGCCGAACTGGCCATTGTCCTGGGCGACAACATCCCGGCTGACAGTGCGCTGAACGGCAAAAAAGTGTGGCTGGGCGATATTAATCGCGCGGTGGCACATCCGGAACTGTTCCTGAGCGAAGCGAAAGGGCACGCGTCTGTCTACAGCGCGCCTGTCGCGACGGCACCGGCTGCGGCCACGGGGCCGAAACGCGTTGTTGCGGTGACGGCCTGCCCGACGGGCGTAGCTCACACCTTCATGGCGGCTGAGGCCATTGAAACCGAAGCGAAAAAACGCGGCTGGTGGGTTAAAGTTGAAACGCGCGGCTCCGTCGGTGCCGGCAACGCTATCACCCCTGAAGAAGTGGCTGAGGCCGATCTGGTGATTGTGGCGGCGGATATCGAAGTGGACCTGGCGAAATTTGCCGGTAAGCCAATGTACCGCACGTCTACCGGCCTGGCGCTGAAAAAGACCGCGCAGGAGTTTGATAAAGCGCTGGTGGAAGCGAAGCCGTATCAGGCAACCGGCGCGCGTCAAACCGCGACGGAAGGTAAGAAAGAGTCTGCAGGCGCCTATCGCCATCTGTTGACCGGTGTGTCTTACATGCTGCCGATGGTAGTTGCAGGTGGTCTGTGTATCGCCCTCTCGTTCGCATTTGGTATTACCGCGTTTAAAGAGCAAGGCACGCTGGCCGCTGCGTTAATGCAGATTGGCGGCGGTTCCGCGTTCGCACTGATGGTTCCCGTTCTGGCAGGCTTTATTGCCTTCTCCATCGCTGACCGTCCAGGCCTGACGCCGGGGCTTATCGGCGGTATGCTGGCCGTGAGCACCGGTTCCGGCTTTATCGGCGGTATCATCGCGGGCTTCCTGGCCGGTTACGTCGCGAAGCTCATCAGCTCGAAGCTCAAGCTGCCGCAGAGTATGGAAGCGCTGAAGCCGATTCTGATCATCCCGCTGATTTCCAGCCTGGTGGTCGGTCTGGCGATGATTTACCTGATTGGTAAGCCGGTTGCGGGTATCCTGGCGGGTCTGACCCACTGGCTGCAAACCATGGGCACCGCGAATGCGGTTCTGCTGGGCGCAATTCTCGGCGGCATGATGTGTACCGACATGGGTGGTCCGGTGAACAAAGCGGCGTACGCCTTTGGTGTTGGCCTGCTGAGTGCCCAGACCTACGCACCGATGGCAGCGATCATGGCGGCAGGTATGGTGCCTCCTCTGGCGCTCGGCCTGGCGACGATTATTGCCCGTCGTAAGTTCGATAAAGCGCAGCAGGAAGGCGGCAAAGCGGCGCTGGTTCTGGGTCTGTGCTTCATCACCGAAGGGGCGATTCCGTTCGCGGCACGTGACCCAATGCGTGTACTGCCGTGCTGTATCGCGGGTGGTGCAGTGACGGGGGCGATCTCCATGGCGATTGGCGCGAAGCTGATGGCACCACACGGCGGTCTGTTTGTCCTGCTGATCCCAGGCGCCATCACCCCGGTCCTGGGCTACCTGCTGGCCATTGTTGCCGGTACGCTGGTGGCGGGTCTGTCATACGCGGTGCTGAAACGTCCTGAAGCGGAAGTTGTGGCGAAAGCAGCGTAAACAAGGTGTCGGGTGGCGGCTTCGCCTTACCCGACCTACAAAAAAAGCCGGGTTGCATTATGCACCCGGCTTTTTTTATGCCGCCTGTTCAGCGGTTTGCTGTGCCTTCAGCCAGGCAATCTCTTCTGCCCAGATGTCCGGATTAATGGTTTCCAGCACCATCGGAATACCGTCGAAGCGGGCGTCCTGCATAATGAAGCGGAACGCATCGTGGCCAATGTTGCCTTCACCCAGGCTGTGGTGGCGGTCAACGCGGCTGCCAAAGGCGCTTTTCGCATCGTTTAAGTGCATTCCGCGCAGGTACTTAAAGCTAACAATGCGCTCGAACTCATCGAACGTGTTTTTCGTTGCCTCGGTTGTACGCAGGTCATAGCCGGCGGCAAACGCGTGGCAGGTATCAATGCACACGCCAACGCGGGATTTATCCTCCACGCCGTCGATGATCGCCGCCAGATGTTCAAACCTAAAGCCGAGATTGCTGCCCTGACCGGCGGTATTCTCTATTACCGCGGTGACGCCTTTGGTCTTGTCCAGCGTGATGTTAATGGATTCGGCAATGCGCGCCAGGCAGGCATCTTCATCGATTTGCATCAGATGGCTTCCCGGATGGAAGTTCAGCAGCGTCAGCCCCAGCTGTTCGCAGCGCTGAACTTCATCAAGGAACGCCTCGCGGGATTTTTCCAGCGCCTCTTCAACCGGGTGACCGAGGTTGATCAGGTAGCTGTCGTGGGGAAGGATCTGGCCTGGCCCGTAGTGGTACTTCTCACAGGCGGCTTTGAAATCATCAATCACGTCAGCGGTGAGCGGCGCGGCGCGCCACTGGCGCTGGTTTTTGGTGAACAGGGCGAAAGCGGTCGCCTCGATTTCGGCGGCGCGAATGGCGGCATTCGCAAGGCCACCTGCAGCGCTGACGTGCGCTCCAACATATTTCATAAAAAAACTCCTGCTAACCCGAAACGCTTATGATAGCGGGTTAGCAGGAGAAGGACGAGATGGTTTATGCCATCAGGCTATGGACCGCGAGGTTAATCGCACCGCCCCCGACAATCAGCCAGATGAAGAGCACCAGCGCCATCAGCAGCGGTTTGGCACCGGCTTTTTTCAGCGCGCTGACGTGTGTGGTCACCCCCAGCGCCGCCATGGCCATCGCCAGCAGCACGGTATCCAGCGTCACCAGCATATCCACCGCCGCTTTCGGCAGCAGGTGGAAGGAGTTAAAGATAGCGACCACGATGAACAGGATCGCAAACCACGGAATGGTGATTTTGCTTTTCTCGCTGCCGCCTGCCGGAGCCAGCTGCTTAACCCGAGCCGCGAGGAAAATCAGGAACGGCGCCAGCATCATTACGCGCAGCATTTTGGCAATTACCGCCGCGTTTTCGGCTTCCGGGTTAATGGCATGTCCTGCCGCAACTACCTGCGCCACTTCGTGCATGGTCGAACCGATATAGATGCCGTAGGTTTCCGGGCTAAACCAGTGGGCAACCAGCGGATACATCGCCGGGTAGAGGAAGATCGCCAGCGTACCGAAGATCACCACCGTCGCCACCGCCACGGTTACCTTGCTGGCTTCGGCTTTAACGACGGGCTCTGTTGCCAGCACCGCCGCGGCCCCGCAGATACTGCTCCCGGCACCGATCAGCCAGCTGGTTTGCTTATCCAGGCCAAAGACTTTCTGGCCGATAAAGCAGGCCAGTAAAAAGGTGCTGGTCAGGGTCAGGACGTCGATAGCGATTCCGCTCACGCCCACGTCCGCAATCTGCGAAAAGGTTAGACGGAAGCCGTAAAGGATGATCCCGAGACGCAGCAGGTGCTGTTTGGCAAAGATCACGCCGCCGTCGCAGGATTTCCAGATATGTGGGTAAACCGTATTTCCCACGACCATGCCCAGCAAAATGGCCAGCGTCAACGCGCTGAAACCTGCGCCCGCGATAGCCGGGATGCTGCCGCCCCATAGCGCTACGGCGGTCACTGCTGCGCTAAGCGCGAGGCCCGGCACGAAGTGCCACACTGTACGATGATGTTGTAAGGTGATTTCTGACATAACCTTCTCCTTTGTCTGGCTAAAGGTTACGGTGCTCTGGCTTAAAAATAAAATTGATTATATACTTATAATCAATCTATATAAGTGGTAAGCAACCATGCACATTACATTGCGTCAGCTGGAAGTGTTTGCCGAGGTGCTGAAAAGCGGCTCGACGACCCAGGCGTCACAAATGCTGGCGCTCTCGCAGTCTGCGGTCAGCGCGGCGTTGACCGATCTTGAAGGGCAGCTGGGCGTGCAGCTGTTCGACAGGGTAGGGAAGAGACTAGTGGTCAACGAGCACGGTCGTCTTCTTTATCCACGCGCTCTGGCGCTGCTGGAGCAGGCTATCGAAATCGAACAGCTGTTCCGCGAAGACAACGGTGCGATCCGCGTCTACGCCAGCAGCACCATTGGGAACTACATTCTGCCGGAAGTGATTGCCCGCTACCGCCGGGATTTCCCGACCCTGCCGCTGGAGATGAGCGTGGGTAACAGCCAGGACGTTATCAACGCGGTGATTGATTTCCGCGTGGATATCGGCCTCATCGAAGGACCCTGCCATAACGTCGATATCATTGCCGAGCCCTGGCTGGAAGATGAACTGGTGGTGTTTGCGTCCCCGGCCTCGTCGTTATTGCAGGGCGAGGTGACGCTGGAGCGCCTGGCACAGGCGCAGTGGATCCTGCGCGAGCAGGGCTCCGGCACGCGTGAAATTGTCGATTATCTGCTGCTTTCCCATCTGCCGCATTTCCAGTTAGGGATGGAGCTTGGGAACTCTGAGGCTATCAAGCACGCGGTGCGTCATGGCCTGGGGATCAGCTGTCTTTCCCGGCGCGTCATTGCCGAACAGCTTGAGACGGGGTCGCTGGTTGAAATCCCGGTTCCGTTGCCGAAACTGGTGCGCACGCTATGGTGCATCCATCATCGTCAGAAACACCTTTCCAGCTCTCTGCAGCGTTTTCTGCGCTACTGCGCCATTTAACGTTCCCCGGTGGCGCTTCGCTTACCGGGGCTACGCGCGCCTGTCACCCTACATTTTTATGCTTTACTTATAATCCTGGCCGAGTCATGAAGCTCTCTTATAACTGAGTATTTCTGCCGGAAGGAACGCGGATCGTCTGCTACAATCGCGCCTCATTTATTGAATGGACAGCATTTTCATATGGTTTCAGAAATTAAAACCACAGAAGCGCCCACGCTACGTCGTGAACTCAAGGCGCGTCACCTGACGATGATCGCCATTGGCGGCTCAATCGGTACAGGTCTTTTCGTTGCCTCTGGCGCAACGATTTCGGCAGCCGGCCCGGGTGGGGCACTCTTCTCTTATATCCTGATTGGCCTGATGGTGTACTTCCTGATGACCAGTCTCGGCGAACTGGCCGCGTACATGCCGGTATCCGGTTCGTTCTCGACCTACGGTCAAAAATACGTTGAAGAAGGCTTCGGCTTCGCGCTGGGCTGGAACTACTGGTACAACTGGGCGGTCACTATCGCCGTTGACCTTGTCGCCGCACAGCTGGTGATGAACTGGTGGTTCCCGGATACGCCGGGCTGGATCTGGAGCGCCCTGTTCCTCGCCGTCATCTTCCTGCTGAACTACATCTCCGTGCGCGGTTTCGGCGAAGCGGAATACTGGTTCTCTTTGATCAAAGTGGCAACCGTCATCATCTTTATCGTCGTCGGTGTGGCGATGATCGTTGGTATTTTCAAAGGCGCAGAACCTGCGGGCTGGAGTAACTGGGCGATAGGCGATGCGCCGTTTGCCGGTGGCCTTTCGGCGATGATTGGCGTGGCGATGATTGTCGGCTTCTCGTTCCAGGGTACCGAGCTGATTGGTATCGCCGCCGGTGAGTCAGAGAACCCGGAGAAAAATATTCCGCGTGCGGTCCGTCAGGTCTTCTGGCGTATCCTGCTGTTCTATGTGTTCGCGATCCTGATTATCAGCCTGATCATCCCGTACACCGATCCAAGCCTGCTGCGTAATGACGTAAAAGACATTAGCGTCAGCCCGTTCACGCTGGTCTTCCAGCACGCCGGTCTGCTTTCGGCCGCGGCGGTGATGAACGCCGTTATCCTGACCGCAGTGCTTTCAGCCGGTAACTCCGGGATGTACGCGTCCACCCGTATGCTCTACACGCTGGCATGCGACGGTAAGGCGCCGCGTATCTTTGCGAAACTGTCCCGTGGCGGCGTACCGCGTAACGCGCTGTACGCCACAACGGTGATTGCCGGTCTGTGCTTCCTGACCTCCATGTTTGGCAACCAGACGGTGTACCTGTGGCTGCTTAACACGTCCGGGATGACGGGCTTTATTGCCTGGCTGGGGATTGCTATTAGCCACTACCGTTTCCGCCGTGGTTTCGTCAAGCAGGGTCACGATATTAACTCGCTGCCGTATCGCTCCGGCTTCTTCCCGCTGGGTCCTATTTTCGCCTTCATTCTGTGCCTGATCATTACGCTGGGACAGAACTATGAAGCGTTCCTGGCGGACACCATTGACTGGGGCGCCGTGACGGCGACCTACATTGGTATTCCGCTGTTCCTCGTCATCTGGTTTGGCTACAAGCTGACGAAAGGAACAAAATTCGTTCGCTACAGTGAAATGGAATTCCCGGAACGATTTAAACAATAACCGCACTTCCTCTTTTTTAACCCGCTCAATCGAGCGGGTTTTTTTATTCCCGCATTCTGATACAAAGATATATTTCTTAACAACTTAATTGATAATAATTATCGTTTGCTTTATCGTTATCAAAAATAAGCGTGTCACCGACCCACCTCAGATGTGGGCGGCAAGGAAGACGCTGTGAGCAATGATGATTTGATTTAGTTGTATTTACCTCATGGAGATATGGAATGTTTAGGTTGAATCCCTTCGTCAGGGGAGGACTTTGTGCGTCCGCAATGTCCCTGGCCCTGCCTGTTATCGCAGCGGAATCCGGCGACACAATGGTTGTAACGGCCTCCGCGACCGAGCAAAACCTGAAAGACGCCCCGGCAAGCATCAGCGTGATTACCCAGGAAGATTTGCAGCGCAAACCCGTTCAGAATCTGAAAGATGTGTTACGGGAGGTGCCGGGCGTTCAGCTCACGAGCGAAGGGGACAACCGTAAAGGGGTAAGTATTCGTGGACTGGACAGCAGCTATACGCTGATCCTGATCGACGGCAAGCGCGTCAACTCGCGTAACGCGGTATTCCGCCATAATGATTTCGACCTCAACTGGGTGCCGGTTGACGCCATCGAACGAATCGAAGTGGTACGCGGACCGATGTCTTCTCTTTACGGTTCCGATGCGCTGGGCGGCGTGGTGAACATTATCACCAAAAAAATCGGCCAGAAATGGACGGGCACCCTGAGCGCCGATTCCACGATTCAGGAGCACCGGGACCGTGGAGACACCTACAACGGGCAGTTCTATACCAGCGGTCCGCTGGTGGACGGCCTGCTGGGGCTGAAAGCCTACGGTAGCCTCGCGAAGCGTGAGAAAGACGGTCAGCAGAAGTCCTCTACCACGGCGAGCGGTGAAACGCCGCGCATTGAGGGCTTCACCAGCCGCGATGCGAATGTGGAGTTCGCCTGGACACCGTCTGAAAACCACGACTTTACGGCGGGCTACGGCTTCGACCGTCAGGATCGCGACTCGGATTCCCTCGACAAAAACCGCCTTGAACGTCAGAACTACTCTCTCAGCCACAACGGCCGTTGGGGCGTAGGCAACAGCGAGCTGAAGGTTTACGGCGAAAAGGTGGATAACAAAAACCCGGGCAACAGCAATCCGATCACCTCCGAGAGCAACGCGGTGGACGGGAAATACGTGCTGCCTCTGGGCGAAATCAACCAGCTGCTGACCTTCGGCGGGGAATGGCGTCACGATAAGCTGAAAGATCCGGTCAACCTGACGGGCGGTTCCAGCAGTAGTACGTCGACAAGCCAGTATGCCCTGTTCCTTGAAGATGAGTGGCGTCTGTTTGAACCTCTGGCACTGACCACCGGCATCCGTATGGATGACCATGATACCTACGGCGATCACTGGAGCCCGCGTGCCTATCTGGTCTATAACGCGACCGATACCGTAACGGTGAAAGGGGGCTGGGCCACCGCGTTTAAAGCGCCGTCGCTGCTGCAGCTGAGCCCGGACTGGGTCACCGGCTCGTGCCGCGGTGCCTGTGAGATTGTCGGTAACCCGGATCTGAAACCGGAAACCAGCGAAAGCTTCGAATTCGGTCTGTACTACAGCGGGGAAGAGGGCTGGTTAGAGGGCGTGCAGGCCAGCGTCACCACCTTCCAGAATAACGTGGATGACCGCATCAGCATCAGCCGTACGGCCAATGCAAAACAGGCCCTGGGCTACCCTAACTACGTTGGCCTGAATGCGGACGGTGAACCGATTTTCCGCTACTACAACGTTAACAAGGCGCGCATCCGCGGGGTGGAGACCGAGCTGAAAATCCCGCTGGCGGACGACTGGAAACTGACCCTGAACTACACCTACAACGACGGCCGTGACATCAGCAACGGCGGCAACAAGCCGTTGTCCGATCTGCCGTTCCACACCGCCAACGGTACCGTTGACTGGAAGGCGACGCAGGACTGGTCGTTCTACGTTCAGGGCAACTACACCGGTGAGAAACGCGCGCTGACCAGCAGTGCACCAACGCCGGGTGGCTATGTCATCTGGAATACCGGCGCCGCGTGGCAGGCGACGAAAAGCGTGAAGCTACGCGCGGGCGTGCAGAACCTGCTGGATAAAGATCTGAGCCGTGACGATTACAGCTATACGGAAGATGGCCGTCGCTACTTTGTTGGCGTGGATTACAAGTTCTGATGCGGCCAGGGTAAAAGCAAAACGGCAACGTAAGTTGCCGTTTTTAGTATTTGTTCCCTCTCCCTGTGGGAGAGGGCCAGGGTGAGGGCATCAGAGCGCACACACTCGCACTTACCCAAACAAATGCTCCGCATGGAAGCGGAGATGATCCTCAATAAATGACGCGATGAAGTAATAGCTGTGGTCATACCCCGGCTGAATGCGCAGCGTCAGCGGCCAGTCCTTCTGGCGTGCCGCTTCTGCGAGCACCGCAGGCTGTAGCTGCCCGGCGAGGAACTGATCCGCATCGCCCTGATCGACAAGCATCGGGATCGCATTTGCCGAGCTGCTGGCCAGCATCAGCGCACAGCTGTCCCATTCCTGCCATTTTGCTTCATCTTCACCCAGATAGTTCGTGAAGGCTTTCTGCCCCCACGGCACCTGCGTTGGGTTCACAATTGGCGCAAATGCCGACACGCTGACGTATTTTCCCGAATTTTTTAACGCCATGATCAGCGCCCCGTGACCGCCCATAGAGTGTCCGCTGATGGCGCAGCGGTCGCTTACCGCAAACCCGGACTGAATCAGCGCGGGCAGCTCGTCGCGAATGTAGTCATACATGCGGTAGTGGCCTGCCCACGGCTGCTCGGTCGCATTGAGATAAAACCCGGCGCCTTTACCCAGGTCGTATCCTGCATCGTCGGCCACATCATCGCCACGCGGGCTGGTATCAGGCATCACCAGCGCAATACCCAGCTCGGCGGCAAGTTGCTGCGCGCCCGCTTTGGTGGTGAAGTTTTCGTCGTTGCAGGTCAGGCCCGAAAGCCAGAACAGAACCGGCGGGTTTTCCGTCGGCGGCAGGAAAATGCTGAACGTCATCGCACAGTTCAGGACGGTGGAGTCATGCCGCCAGCGCTGCTGTCGACCTTCAAAACAACGGTGCTCTTCGAGCAGTTCCATGCAGGGCTCCTTAATGAGAATGCGTATTCATAAAAACCATAATACAGCCTTTTCATTGACCTGTGAGTAACTTTCACTTTCGCCAGACGGCGAGATGCTGCATCATAAATTTACTTTTCTTTAACAATTGGAGCGGTCATGGCGCTGCGTATTGCGCTCAGTGGATTTGTCGTTCTGGTGGTGGCGATGGGAATAGGGCGCTTTGCCTTTACGCCTCAGGTGCCGCTCATGATTGCTGCCGGGCAGCTTACGCTGACCAGCGCGGGTCTGGTGGCGGCGATGAATTATCTGGGCTATCTGGTGGGCGCATGGGATGCCATGCGCGCGCACCGCTTTGTGGAAACGCGCCTCTGGCTTGGCATCACCGGCGCGGTTGCGCTGACGCTGCTCTCCGCGGCGGCGGATAACGCCGTCGTGCACGGCCTGCTGCGCTTCGTGATTGGCTGCATGAGCGGCTGGTCGATGGTACTCATTGCCGCCTGGACCAACGAACGGCTGGGGCAGCTGGGTAAACCGGGCCTGAGCGCCGCCGTGTTTGCCGGGCCGGGGGCGGGCATTGCCCTGAGCGGGCTGCTCGCCGTCTATATCCAGGCGAAATCCCTTTCGGCCGGGGCGGCATGGCAAATCTACGGCGTGCTGGCGCTGGTGCTGATTGCGCTGGTGGCGCGCTACCTTCCGCGATCCGGCCAGCTCCATCGCCCCGGCACCGCGCCGGAGCCGCTGGTGCTGACGGCGGATTTAAAGCGCCTGGTCTGGAGCTACAGCCTGGCCGGGTTTGGCTATATCCTCCCGGCGACCTTTCTGTCGCAAATGGCTGCGGTGCGTTTTCCCGGCAGCCTGTTCGCCCAGTTTGTCTGGCCGATTTTTGGTATCGCCGCCGTGGTGGGCATTGCGCTCAGTATTCTTTTACGCCACACCTCAACGGCGAACCGCAGGCTGGCTATCGTGCTGTGGTTACAGGGGGCTGGCGTGCTGGCGGCCTGGCTGCTGCCGGGGATTGGCGGTTTGCTGACGGGCGGGCTGCTGGTGGGCGGCGGTTTTTTGTGTGCCGTGCAGCTCTCTCTTTTATACGGTCGCGAACTGGCGCCAAACCATACGCGCTATATGGCAGGCCTGCTCACCACCGGGTATGCGATTGGTCAATTGATTGGCCCGATGACCTCGGCGTTATCAACCTGGCTTACCCACCGGCTGGAGCCCGCGCTGGGGCTGGCGGGCGTTGCGCTGTTCGTCGGCGGAGCGCTGGTCTGGAATCGTCACGCTGAAAGGCAACAGCAATTGCAATAATTATCGTCGTGAATACTGGATTATGTGCGCCGCCTCACGCACAATGAGCGCATACTTTTGCCACAACGAGGGCAAAAGACGCCACACCTGCAGGAGAACAAAATGTCATCACTCAGTAAAGAAGCTGCCCTGGTCCACGAAGCCCTGGTTGCGCGCGGTCTTGAAACGCCACTGCGTCCGCCCGTACAGGATTTGGACAATGAAACCCGCAAGCGTCTGATTGCCGGTCATATGACCGAGATCATGGAGCTGCTGAATCTCGATCTGAGTGACGACAGTCTGATGGAGACGCCGCACCGCATCGCGAAAATGTACGTCGACGAAATTTTCTCCGGGCTGGATTACGCCAACTTCCCGAAAATCACCGTCATTGAAAACAAGATGAAAGTGGACGAGATGGTGACGGTACGCGATATCACGCTGACCAGCACCTGCGAACACCACTTCGTGACCATCGACGGTAAAGCGACCGTGGCGTATATCCCAAAAGATACGGTGATTGGCCTGTCGAAAATCAACCGCATCGTGCAGTTCTTTGCTCAGCGTCCGCAGGTGCAGGAGCGTCTGACGCAGCAGATCCTGACCGCGCTGCAAACGCTGCTGGGCACCAATAACGTGGCCGTCTCTATCGACGCGGTTCACTACTGCGTGAAGGCGCGCGGCGTGCGTGATGCGACCAGTGCAACGACCACCACGTCGCTGGGCGGCCTGTTTAAATCGAGCCAGAATACCCGCCAGGAGTTCCTGCGCGCCGTACGTCACCACAACTAAGTCTTACAGGGCAGGAACCATGGAGCGAAACGTCACGCTCGATTTTGTTCGCGGCGTCGCCATTCTCGGTATCCTGCTGCTTAATATCAGCGCCTTCGGCCTGCCGAAGGCGGCTTATCTCAATCCTGCCTGGTATGGCGATATCACGCGCAGTGATGCCTGGACCTGGGCTGTCCTCGATCTCTTCGCGCAGGTTAAATTCCTCACGCTGTTTGCCCTGCTGTTTGGTGCAGGTCTGCAACTCCTCCTCAAACGCGGTACGCGCTGGATCCAGTCGCGCCTGACGCTGCTGGTTCTCCTCGGCTTTATCCACGGGCTGTTCTTTTGGGACGGCGATATTCTTCTCGCGTATGGACTAGTCGGGCTGATCTGCTGGCGTCTGATTCGCGATGCGCACAGCGTAAAAAGCCTGTTTAACACCGGCGTGATGCTCTATGTCATGGGGCTTGGGGTCCTGCTGCTGCTGGGGATGATCTCCGGCGAGGCGACGAACCGTTCCTGGATACCGGATGCTGCTAACCTGCAGTACGAACAGTACTGGAAGCTGAAGGGCGGTACGGAAGCGATAAGCAACCGCGCGGATATGCTGGGGGATAACCTCCTTGCGCTGGGCGCGCAATACGGCTGGCAGCTGGCGGGCATGATGCTGATGGGCGCGTCACTGATGCGCACCGGCTGGCTGAAAGGAGAGTTCAGCCTGCGTCACTATCGGCGAACGGGTGTCGGGCTGGTGCTGATCGGCGTGCTGATTAACCTCCCGGCGGTCATTACGCAGTGGCACATCCACTGGGATTACCGCTGGTGCGCGTTCCTGCTCCAGGTGCCGCGCGAACTGAGCGCGCCGTTCCAGACCATCGGCTACGCGGCGCTGATCTATGGCTTCTGGCCAACGCTTTCCCGCCTGTGGATCGTCAGCGCTATCGCCTGCGTGGGCCGCATGGCGTTGAGCAATTACCTCCTGCAAACGCTGATATGCACCACGCTTTTCTATCGCTTTGGCCTGTTTATGAAATTCGACCGCCTCACGCTGCTGGCGTTTGTTATTCCGGTCTGGGTGATTAACCTGGCGTTTTCTGTTCTCTGGCTACGCTATTTCCGCCAGGGACCGCTGGAGTGGGTGTGGCGTCAGTTAACCGCACATGCTTCAGGGGTATCATTGAGGAACACATCCAGATAACGATCTGGATCACAATCATTAACAAAACGGATGTAAGCGTTTTCATGAGTGTGAGCTTCTTCACGTAGTCCCCTTTCTCTCGCTGCCAAAATAGCCACCTTGCTAAACACAGGGGGTGTCTGTGAGTTGCTGCAATCCTTTGAAGGATGGTGAATATGATCACCATTCGTGACGTCGCCCGTCAGGCGGGCGTTTCTGTGGCTACCGTCTCACGCGTGCTGAACAATAGCGCGCTGGTCAGCCCTGAAACCCGTGAAACCGTAATGAAAGCCGTGACCCAGCTCGGGTACCGGCCAAATGCCAATGCCCAGGCGCTTGCGACGCAGGTCAGCGACACCATCGGCGTGGTGGTGATGGATGTATCGGATGCCTTTTTCGGCGCGCTGGTCAAAGCGGTCGACGTGGTCGCCCAGCAGCATCAGAAATATGTCCTGATCGGCAATAGCTATCATGAGGCGGAAAAGGAGCGCCATGCCATCGAAGTGCTGATCCGCCAGCGCTGTAACGCCTTGATTGTCCATTCAAAAGCCTTGAGCGATGAAGAGCTAACCGGCTTTATGGATCAGATCCCGGGCATGGTGTTGATCAACCGCATCGTCCCCGGCTATGCCCATCGCTGCGTCGGGCTGGATAACGTCAGCGGCGCCATGATGGCGACGAAAATGCTCATCAACAACGGGCATCAGCGGATCGGCTATCTGGCCTCCAGCCATCATATTGAAGATGACGACCTGCGGCGCGAGGGGTGGCAAAACGCCCTGAAAGAGCACGGCATTACGCCGTCAGAAAGCTGGACAGGCACCGGTACGCCTGACATGCAGGGCGGTGAGGCGGCGATGGTGGAGCTGCTGGGCCGCAACCTGCAGCTTACTGCGGTGTTTGCCTATAACGACAGCATGGCGGCAGGCGCCCTGACGGCGCTGAAAGATAACGGCATTGCGGTGCCACAGCATTTGTCACTCATTGGTTTTGATGATATTCCGATTGCCCGTTACACCGACCCGCAGCTGACAACGGTGCGTTACCCCATTGCCTCTATGGCGAAACTGGCGACTGAGCTGGCGTTACAGGGGGCTGCAGGGCTGCTGGATCCGGGCGCAACGCACTGTTTCATGCCGACTTTAGTGCGTCGGCACTCCGTCGCGGCCCGGCAAATTGTGGTTCCGATCACTAACTGATTACTTGAGGTGATGTAACCGTTTTCAATCTGTGAGTAAATTCACAGTATCTTAACAAGGCGCTGACTATGATGTCAGCGTTTTAGGGGCTGAAACGCTATGTAACGGTGATTATTCACTTTCACTATAGCCAATGTGCCGCAAACAACGAATAAAACGCATTTCTGGAGCGTTACCGAACACGGAAGATAGAAATTTTATAAGTGAACTTCGGCTGTCAGTAACGTTTTATTAACACCTGCCCGCCGATCGTTATTCACAAGAACTACCCTGCATAAAAAAAACCGGAGATACCATGAATAAGAAGGTGTTGACCCTGTCTGCCGTAATGGCAAGCATGCTTTTTGGTGCAGCAGCGCACGCTGCGGATACCCGTATTGGTGTGACCATCTATAAATACGACGACAACTTCATGTCTGTTGTACGTAAAGCGATTGAGAAAGATGCGAAAGCAGCGCCAGACGTTCAGCTGCTGATGAACGACTCCCAGAACGACCAGTCCAAACAGAACGACCAGATCGACGTTCTGCTGGCGAAAGGCGTGAAAGCCCTGGCCATCAACCTGGTTGACCCGGCTGCAGCAGGCACGGTTATTGAAAAAGCGCGCGGCCAGAACGTGCCAATCGTCTTCTTCAACAAAGAACCTTCCCGTAAAGCGCTGGATAGCTACGACAAAGCGTATTACGTCGGTACCGACTCCAAAGAGTCCGGTATTATTCAGGGCGATCTGATCGCGAAACACTGGGCGGCGAACCCGAACTGGGACCTGAACAAAGACGGTCAGATTCAGTTCGTGCTGCTGAAAGGCGAACCCGGCCACCCGGATGCTGAAGCCCGTACCACCTACGTTATCAAAGAGCTGAACGACAAGGGTCTGAAAACCCAGCAGCTGGCGTTAGATACCGCGATGTGGGATACCGCTCAGGCGAAAGATAAGATGGACGCGTGGCTGTCCGGCCCTAACGCGAACAAAATCGAAGTGGTTATCGCCAACAACGATGCGATGGCAATGGGTGCGGTAGAAGCGCTGAAAGCGCACAACAAATCCTCCATTCCTGTGTTCGGCGTGGATGCGCTGCCAGAAGCGCTGGCGCTGGTTAAATCCGGTGCGATGGCCGGTACCGTTCTGAACGATGCCAACAACCAGGCGAAAGCCACCTTCGATCTGGCGAAAAACCTGGCCGATGGCAAAGGCGCGGCTGATGGCACCAGCTGGAAAATTGAAAACAAAATCGTTCGCGTACCTTACGTGGGCGTAGACCAGTCCAACCTGGCTGAGTTTATCGGTAAATAAGTTAGCGGTACTGTCTCCACTGGGCGCAATTCGTTGCGCCCTTTTATAACGCGATATGCGAGGCCAACAAGGTATAATTATGGTCAGCACAAATACTCAGTCATCCGGTGAATACCTGTTGGAAATGAGCGGTATCAACAAGTCATTTCCCGGCGTTAAGGCACTCGATAATGTTAATTTAAAAGTTCGTCCTCACTCTATTCATGCCCTGATGGGGGAGAACGGTGCGGGTAAATCAACATTATTAAAATGTCTTTTTGGGATCTATCAAAAAGATTCTGGCAGCATTCTTTTTCAGGGGAAAGAGATCGATTTCCATTCAGCGAAAGAAGCACTGGAAAACGGTATCTCGATGGTTCACCAGGAATTAAACCTGGTGCTGCAGCGTTCAGTCATGGATAACATGTGGTTGGGGCGTTATCCAACCAAGGGTGTCTTTGTCGATCAGGACAAAATGTATCGCGACACCAAAGCGATTTTTGATGAGCTGGATATTGATATCGACCCGCGCGCCCGCGTGGGAACATTATCCGTCTCCCAGATGCAGATGATCGAAATCGCCAAAGCGTTCTCCTATGATGCGAAAATCGTCATCATGGACGAACCGACATCGTCATTAACGGAAAAAGAGGTTAATCACCTTTTTACCATTATTCGTAAGCTAAAAGATCGCGGCTGCGGCATTGTGTATATCTCCCACAAAATGGAAGAGATCTTCCAGCTGTGCGATGAGATTACCATTCTGCGCGACGGTCAGTGGATTGCCACGCAGCCGCTGGAAGGGCTGGACATGGACAAGATCATCGCCATGATGGTCGGCCGTTCCCTGAACCAGCGCTTCCCGGACAAAGAAAACAAGCCGGGCGAAGTGATCCTGGAAGTACGTAATCTGACCTCGTTACGCCAGCCGTCTATTCGCGATGTCTCCTTCGACCTGCACAAGGGCGAAATCCTGGGGATTGCCGGTCTGGTCGGGGCAAAACGTACCGATATCGTGGAAACCCTGTTCGGTATCCGTGAGAAAGCCGAAGGCACTATTACGCTGCACGGTAAGAAAATTAACAACCACAACGCCAACGAAGCCATTAATAATGGTTTTGCGCTGGTGACGGAAGAGCGTCGTTCGACCGGTATTTATGCCTATCTGGATATTAACTTTAACTCGTTAATTTCTAACATTCGCAATTACAAAAACAAAGTCGGGCTGCTGGATAACTCCCGCATGAAGAGCGATACCCAATGGGTTATTGACTCCATGCGCGTGAAAACGCCAGGACACCGCACCCAAATTGGTTCTCTGTCAGGCGGTAACCAGCAGAAAGTCATTATCGGACGTTGGTTATTAACCCAGCCAGAAATTCTGATGCTGGATGAACCGACCCGCGGTATTGACGTCGGCGCGAAGTTTGAAATTTATCAGCTGATTGCCGAGCTGGCGAAAAAGAATAAAGGGATCATTATTATTTCTTCCGAAATGCCGGAATTGTTAGGGATCACGGATCGTATTCTGGTTATGAGCAATGGTCTCGTTGCCGGTATTGTTGACACCAAAACGACAACGCAAAACGAAATTTTGCGTCTTGCGTCTTTGCACCTTTAAGATCAGGGGCTCCTCATGAGTGCGTTAAATAAAAAAAGTTTTCTCACTTACCTGAAAGAAGGCGGTATTTACGTTGTTCTTTTAGTACTGCTGGCTATCATCATTTTCCAGGACCCTACGTTCTTAAGCCTGCTGAACCTGAGTAACATTCTGACCCAGTCCTCCGTGCGTATTATCATTGCGCTGGGCGTGGCGGGTCTGATCGTGACCCAGGGGACGGACCTTTCTGCCGGTCGTCAGGTGGGGCTGGCGGCGGTTATCGCGGCAACCCTGCTGCAGTCAATGGAAAACGCCAACAAGGTCTTCCCGGAAATGGCCACCATGCCGATTTTCGTGGTGATCCTGATTGTCTGCGCCATCGGTGCGGTGATTGGTCTGATCAACGGTATCATTATCGCCTACCTGAACGTGACGCCGTTTATCACCACGCTGGGTACGATGATCATCGTTTACGGTATCAACTCCCTGTACTACGACTTCGTGGGTGCGTCGCCGATTTCGGGTTTTGACAGCGGCTTCTCTACCTTTACGCAAGGGTTCATCGCGCTGGGCAGCTTCCGCCTGTCGTATATCACCTTCTATGCGCTGATTGCGGTGGCCTTCGTCTGGATCCTGTGGAACAAAACGCGCTTTGGTAAAAACATCTTCGCTATCGGCGGTAACCCGGAAGCGGCGAAAGTCTCCGGCGTGAAAGTTGCCCTGAACCTGCTCATCATTTATGCCCTGTCCGGCGTGTTCTACGCCTTCGGCGGGATGCTGGAAGCGGGCCGTATCGGCTCTGCAACCAACAACCTTGGCTTTATGTACGAGCTGGATGCAATCGCAGCCTGCGTGGTGGGCGGCGTCTCCTTCAGCGGCGGCGTGGGTACGGTACTGGGCGTGGTGACCGGTGTGATTATCTTCACCGTCATCAACTACGGCTTGACCTATATCGGCGTGAACCCGTACTGGCAGTACATCATCAAAGGCGCCATCATTATCTTCGCGGTTGCGCTGGATTCACTGAAGTACGCGCGTAAGAAGTAATTGCTCCTCGCGTTATCCGGCCCGCTCATCGAGCGGGCTTTTTTATGCCTTATGCCAGCTGTGACTCCTCTCGGGTCACGATGCGCTCAAACCAGTCGAGTTCAGAGAGCTTGCAGGCGACCCACTGTTCGGAAAAAGCGTCGCCCAGGCTGTCGGTGAGGTACTGACAGCGGGCAAAGGTCTCAATCGCCTCCTGCTGAAACAGCGGCAGCGCGGGTTCATCATGCTGCGGTTCGGGCAAATCCTCGTCGTCGATGTTTTCCAGCCCGTACAGCATGCCGGTCAGGATAGTTGCTGCCACCAGATAGGGATTGGCATCGGCCCCGGCCAGCCGGTACTCGATACGACGGTTGTGGTCATCCGAGCAGGGAATACGCAGGGCGGCGGAGCGGGTGTTATAGCCCCAGGAGTTAAATACGGGCTCCGTCAGGTTTTTACGCAGGCGACGAAACGCGTTAACGCCCGGCGCAAGAATGGCGACGGAGGCGGGCATCAGCGCCAGCTGCCCCGCGATGCACAAACGCATCATGCTGTTAAGCGCGTTCACCGGGGAAGCAAAGACGTTTTCGCCGTGACGATTGTTCAGGCTGAAATGGAAGTGCAAACCGCTGCCGGACAGCTGGCTGAAAGGCTTCGCCATAAAGTTGGCCTGCAGGCCGTGCTTTTCGGCAACGTAACGGGTCAGGCGACGAAGCGCCAGCACGTTATCGCAGACCTCAACGACGCGATGGCCGTGCTTCAGGTTTAATTCGTACTGACCGGACTCGGCTTCCGCCACGATCCCGGACAGCGGGATGCGCTGCAGGTGCGCCAGCTGTTCCAGCTCGTCAAACAGTGCCGCATGGGCCGTCGTAGTATCCATATGAAAACAGCCCTGATTTTGCGGATCCCGATTGTCATGTCCCGTCAGATAGAACTCGATTTCCGGGGCAATCACCGGGAAGAGGCCGTGCTGGTGGAAGCGGGCCAGCACGTTCTGCAGTATCACGCGCGGCTCAAGCGGGCAGGGGGTGTCGTCGCTGTCTTTCATCGTCAGCAGGATCTGCGCGTTGTGCTGCGGATCTTGCGGGCAGGGGCGCAGGGAGCCGGCGACAGGAACGCAGAGTCGGTCCGGCTCATCATGCAGCGGGGCGGCGATTTTTCCTTTCTGATCCATCGAGTAGACCGAAAGGGGAAAATAACAGCCTTTTTCCAGGCTCAGCATGCTCTCCACCGACAGACGCTTGCCGCGCATCGTGCCGTTGATATCGTTCAGGTAAACGTCAATGTGTTTCGTCTGGGGGTAGCGTTCCAGATAATCTGCCACTTCCACTGAAATGTTGTGCTGCAGGGCGTCAATTTTTTCATCAAGCCAGAGACCGGAATTGAGTGCGCCAGGAAGTGATAAACCGGGAAAGTTAAAATACGGGCGGAGACTTTTGAGGAAAAACGCATTCATTATTGAGTTCATAGTCATTCTTCAATGAAGCCGTAGCGGCAGTGAACTCAGCTTAAAAGAGCCGACGTAAAGGGGGGATAAAAAGCGTCAGGCCCGGCGTAAAGAAAGTATAAAGGCGGTCCTGTTATTTTTCCTTTTTCTGCATATCCAGCAGCTGCTCGGGCGTGACGGCCGGGTAACCCTGCGCGTCTTCCGGCACTTCGTGCATCGCCGGAATCGGAACCAGCGGGCCTAAAAAGCGCGGTTCGCGTTTGAAGATATACAGATCGGCCAGGGCGCCAAAACGCGCGCCGAACTCGCGCACGCGCACGCTCAGCATATCTTTTGGCGACGGCACCGCGTAACACTGCGCCTGAATGCCCATATGCAGCGCGATAAACAGCGCGCGCTCGCAGTGGAAGCGCTGGGTGATGATGATGAAGTCGTTGGTGTCGAAGACTTTACGCGTGCGCACGATGGAGTCCAGGGTGCGGAATCCGGCGTAGTCGAGCACGATATCGGCAGGGTCCACGCCCGCGGCAATCAGGTCCTTACGCATCGTCACCGGTTCATTGTAGCTTTGCAGCGCGTTATCGCCGCTCAGCAGCAGGTAGTTCACCTTGCCGCTGTTGTAGGCGTTCAGCGCGCCCTGAATGCGGTAACGGTAATACTGGTTGATCACGCCGGTGCGGTAATACTTGGCGGTGCCGAGCACCACGCCAACCTGACGATAGGGCAGGTCCTGCAGGTCATCAAAGATGTAGGGGGCGGTTTTCCAGCTCATCCAGCGGTCGAGACCCAGCACGATCAACAGCAGTATGCCGACCAGGACAGACAGGCTGTAAAAAACGCGCTTTAACATGGAGATGGCTCGTTCGTGGATGAAATTTAACTCAGGCTACTTTACCCGCCTGGTTAGCGCAAGAAACAGCGACTCAACTGAGGGGTTTTTCAGCAAACTGGCGGGCATTTCTGCCCGCCGGAAGGATTACGCAAGCAGTACGCGGTCAATCGTCGTGCAGCCCAGCGCTTTAAGCGTCGCGGCGGTGGCATCCCACTGGATCAGTGGCGCATCGGCAATTTCTGCCAGAATAGCGCGCTGAATGTCCGGATAGTCATAGCCGTTCAGGCTCAGCAGGTTAAGCGCGCCCTGCAGCGGTGGCAGGGTTGGGTTAAACGCGGCGTTTTCCGCGTAGCTGCCGCTAAATATCCGGCCATCGCGGCACTGCAGCGCCACGCCGCTCGGGGACTTGCTGTACGGCGTGTGGCTTTTGTTGGCCGCGCGAATGGCCGCCTGGCTCAGGTCATCGCCGGACAGGGCGTAACCGTGGTCCTGCTCGTCCATCAGCAGCGTTTTGATCTCCAGATCTTTCGGGCCAAAGGCGTCCGGCAGATAATCTTCCAGCGTGTGCGGCGCGCGGCCTGGCAGGTTGATGCGCAGCTGCAGCCCGCTGTTCAGCTCGTTCATAAACTGACGGCAGTGGCCACAGGGGGTGTAGTTAACGGTAATGGCGCTCAGGGCTTTTTCACCGCGCAGCCAGGCGTGGCTGATGGCGCTCTGCTCGGCGTGAACCGTTTGCTGCATGGTCGCGCCCAGGAACTCCATATTGCCACCGAAGTACCAGGTTCCGCTGACGCCGCGCGCAATGGCCCCGACGTTAAAGTGGGAGAGATCGGCCCGCGCGCAGGCGGCAGCCAGAGGAAGCAGTGCGAAAGCCAGCGCGTCTTCGTCCAGTCCCGTTGCCTGTTTCAGCATCGTGACCTGCTCCGCGGTCAGCAGGGCGGGGAAGTGTGCATCTGCCAGAACGGGAGCCAGGGCTGACTGCAAATTCTCTGCAAGCTGGGCGAAAGCAGCTTGAAAACGTGGGTGCATGGCGTTTGCCTCATAAAGGTTAATGGATCGGTAGTTTACGGAGCCGCCAGGGCTTTATATGTGATCCACTTCTCATTATGTATGCAACTTATGAAATCAAAATGAAATTTGCGCGACGCATCGCAAATTTTAGCCCATCACCGCCAGAATCAGCGGGAAAATGAACGGGGCCAGCAGGGAGGTGATAATCCCGCAGATCACCAGCGCCAGCGAGCTAAACGCCCCTTCCTGATAATCCAGCTCCGCGCAGCGGGCGGTGCCCAGGGCGTGGGAGGCGGTCCCCATCGACAGTCCCCGTGCAGCTTTAGTGTGAATACGCATTCCGTTCAGCAGGGTGTGACCAAACACCGCCCCGAGAATACCGACGAAAATGACGCACATCGCGCTGATGGCCGGGATCCCGCCGAGGCTGCCACCGACCGCCATCGCGATAGGCGTGGTCACCGATTTAGGCAGGATCGATGCCGCAATCTGCGGAGAGGCCCCCATCAACAGCGCTACCGACGTGCCGGTGATCATCGCCACCAGGCTGCCCACAAAACAGATGGTAATGATGGATTTCCAGCGGGCGCGGATCTGGTGGAGCTGCTCATATAAAGGAAAGGCAAGCGCCACAACGGCAGGCTGCAGCAGGTCGTTTAAAATTTTGCTGCCGGCAAAGTAGCGTTCGTAGGGAATGCCGGTGAGCAGCAGGAACGGAATAATCACCACCATCGCCACCAGCAGCGGGTTCAGCAATGGCATTTTGAAGCGTGCGGCAAGCTTGCGCGCGGCGAAGAACACCGCCAGGGTTAACGGCAGCGACCACCAGATATTGGCCATCATTTTTTTGTTTTCTCCCCGACCACGTTACGTTCGCCATGCATCAGATGCGAACTCCAGCTCACCACAAGGAAAACCACCAGCGTACTGACCGCGCAGGAGACCACAATCGGGCCGAACTGGGCCTTGAGCAAATCAAAATACTGCATGACCCCGACGCCGATGGGCACGAAAAGCAGCGCCATATAGCGAATGAGGACGAAGCAGCCCGGATTGACCCATTTTGCAGGCAGGATTTGCAGCGCCAGCAAAACGAAGAGGATCAGCATACCGATAATGCTGCCGGGAATAACAATCGGCAGCAGCGACGCGATGAAAATCCCGGCGTACAGGCAGGCGTAAATCAGGACGAATGCGCGCAGATATTGCCAGATAATGTTCAATGATTTGCTCATGGTGATAGTCCTTGCTGAAACGCATTCATCATACAATTAAACCCAAAAATGTGCCACGGATCACATCATGAAATTTGAGCATACCAGACATTCCAGAATGGAACGTCTGGTATCACCGCACAGGGGCAGGCTACAGTTTAGAGGAAAGGGCGTGCGGTGGCGAAGTGACGAGCCAGAGAAATGCCTCTGAGTCAGGCCTCGCGTTGGGCGACGAGTTTATCCAGAAATGAAAACAGCACCTGATTCATTTCGCGATAATCATGCGAGCGTAATTTTTCCGCCGTTTCGACAAAACGAAATTCAGCCGCGCGGCGGAGATCGTTCTGCGAATGTTCAATCAGCAGCTCAACCACCTCCGGCGTCAGTTCCATATGACACTGAAAACCGTAAATCCGTTCGCCATATTGCACGATCTGACGGGGGCAGCCCTCGCTGTAAGCCAGCACTTTAGCCTGCGGCGTCAACCCTGGCATGTCGTTATGCCAGTGACAGACGTTCAGCTCGTGGCCAAAATCCTCAAACAGCGGGTTCGCCTTGCCTGCCTCTGTGAGCCTGACGGGAAATTTGCCGATCTCTTTTTCCGGGCTATGGCAAAACGCTGCGCCCAGCGCTTCACCGATAAGCTGCGAGCCCAGACAAACGCCAATCACCGTTTTACCTGCCTCTATTGCGCGGCCGATGAGCCGCATTTCCGCCTGCGCGTCAAACCAGGGGCACTCCTCAAGCGTGGTGGCAGGCGACTGCGGGCCTCCCATGATGATAAGCAAGTCTGTGCTCTGCAGATCCTCGGGTAACGGATCGCCCTGATAAACTCTGGAGTAGCTCATACTACAGCCGCGATTTTTCCCCCAGATTTCATATGCGCCTGGCGCTTCGAAATGTTCATGAATGATAAAATGAATGTGCATTGCGTCTCTCTCCGGTTACGTGTACAAGCAGCATCATAAGAGGAAGGGAGGAATGTGAAATGCCAACCGTTATCGATAAAACGCCAATTCACGACGATGCCATCGGATGGTCCCGAGGGGCAATTAGCTATACGCGCGGCGAAGTGGATCCCCCTCACCGGCATCCACAGGGGCAACTTTTGTTTGCCATCAAAGGGGTGATGCTGGTCGAAACCGGCAATAAGCGTTGGGTTATACCGCCACAGCGCGCGCTCTGGATCCCTCCCTTTCAGGAACACACCTACAGCGTGTTATCCGCAACGGAGCTCCGCGCGGTCTGGTTTAGCCCCGCGCTGATATCGCAATGCCGATCTTTTAAACGGAAAGAAGAGGTTCACGTGATTATGGCGACGGCGTTGTTCAAAGAGCTGATTGCCGGGCTGTTCAGTGCGCAATACCGGCCAGCTAGCCAGCGAAGCATGGCCGTTTTGCTGCTCGAAATCCTCAGCGAGGCGCAGCAGATTTCGGCCGAATTACCGATGCCCGTGGATGAGCGGTTACATCGCGTTGCCTGTGACATCATTGCCAGCAATCTCTGGGATGTTTCGATGGACAGGCTGGCGGAACAGGCCGCGATGTCTGAACGCACATTCTCACGCGCCTTTATCAAAGATACCGGCTTTAGCTTCCGGGCCTGGCGACAGCGCGCAAGGATTTGTGCCTCGCTGGATCTGCTCGCCAACGGATACCCGGTTAAGCAGGTGGCCTGGATGCTGGGGTTTTCTGGCCCGGCGGCATTTGCGGCGGCGTTTCGCGCCATTGTGGGGGCAACGCCGGCTGACTTTCTCCCTGAACAGAAGCGCTTCCCAGCGATATAGAGAGCGGCTACTATAGCGCGTCTTTTTTCACAGGTACTGCTATGCGTGTTTTACTGGCCCCAATGGAAGGCGTGCTCGACTCCCTCGTGCGCGAGCTTCTGACCGAGGTGAACGATTACGATCTCTGCGTGACGGAATTTCTGCGCGTGGTCGATATGCTGTTGCCGGTAAAATCCTTCTTCCGCCTGTGCCCCGAGCTGCACAACCAGAGCCGGACCTCTTCCGGCACGCTGGTGCGTATTCAGCTGCTCGGCCAGTATCCCGAATGGCTGGCGGAAAACGCCGCCCGCGCGGTTGAGCTGGGCTCTTACGGGGTGGATCTCAACTGCGGCTGCCCGTCGAAGCTGGTCAACGGCAGCGGCGGCGGGGCGACGTTGCTGAAAGATCCTGAGCTGATTTACCGCGGCGCGAAAGCCATGCGTGAGGCCGTGCCTTCGCATTTGCCGGTGACGGTGAAGGTGCGCCTGGGCTGGGACAGCGACGCGCGGCAGTTTGAAATCGCCGATGCGGTGCAGCAGGCCGGGGCTACCGAGCTGGTGGTGCATGGCCGCACCAAAGAAGATGGCTACAAGGCCGAGCGCATTAACTGGCAGGCGATCGGTGAGATCCGCAAGCGCCTCACCATTCCGGTCATCGCCAACGGTGAAATCTGGGACTACGAGAGCGCGCAGGCCTGTCTGAAGGCCACCGGCTGCGATGCGGTGATGATCGGTCGCGGCGCCCTGAATGTGCCGAACCTCAGCCGGGTGGTGAAATATAACGAGCCGCGAATGCCGTGGGCAGACGTCGTCACGCTGCTGCAAAAATACAGCCGACTGGAAAAGCAGGGCGACACCGGTTTGTATCACGTCGCGCGAATTAAACAGTGGCTGAGTTATTTACGCAAAGAGTACGATGAAGCGCTGGGATTATTTCAGGAGATTCGGACATTACAGACTTCGTCTGATATTGCCCGGGTAATTCAGTCAAAATAATAAGCGTTAAATTGCTCACACTTTTTTAAACCAGAAAACCGTTCTGGTTTTCAACGTGGCGCGACGGTGTTAAGGTGCCACTGTTTTCAACGCAGGATTGTTACTGGTTAACAGGCAAAACCTAAGCGTTTCACAGCATTTTCGCTGTGGAGCGCTTAGGTTTTTTTTTGCCTCTCGTTTACGCAGGAGAGAAATTTGGCTTAGCGCTTTTTACTGATTTTAAAAAAATGAAATATCGACAGGAAATAGAAAAATTTCCTGCGACCGGTTACGCACAAAATACTCAATCACAGGTTGTTATCATGGCATATAAAAATAAACTCTATGCGCTCGCCTTATTGACGATATCCCCGCTGTCGGTGGCGCAGGACTGGAACGGAACGGTATTAGGCTTTGAAGCTCCTCCGGAGCCTGTTCTGGGCGAAATGCTCGGCATACGTAAAATCCTCAACCATAACGGTTTTACCTATAACCTCGGATATCTGAATGAAATTGGCTGGAACGGAGGCGGTGGCTATAACCACGACTCCCACGTGGCCTATATCGACCAGTTTGCGCTGACCTTCAGCCAGGATCTTGAGCGCTGGACCGGTATCCCGGATGCGCGTATCGAAGGGAACATCGTCAACCGTAACCACAATGACGACCTCACCACCAAACGCGTGCAGGACCCTCGCGTCAACTTTAACGACCTGACCCAGGAGAGCTGGGGCGGGCAGTCGATTACCCGTCTGGGCTGGCTGACCTTTGCCCGCAGCTTTGACGACCGGCGTCTGACCTGGCGCATCGGGATGATGAACAAGGTGCAGACCTTCGATCAAATCATCCCCTGTGATTTCCAGCTCCTGTCGCAGTGCGGCGGGAAGTCAGCCAACTCGCTGACGTGGAACAACTGGAACGTTCACTCCTGGGGCACCACGCTTGCGTATAAATTAACGCCGACGCTGACCCTGAAGGGCGGCGTGATGGAGCAAAATCCCGAGGCCTCCAGCCGCAGCCACGCGTGGAGCTGGTCGACGAAGGGCAGCAAAGGGGTCTTACTGCCGGTTGAAATCGAAGCGCGTCCGCTGATTAACGGCCTGCCGGGGGCGTACAACCTGGGCGTGGTGTTTACCAACGCGCCGCAAACCGATCTTTATCGCGGCAAATCCGGCGGTGCGGGCGCGACGGACCCGAACGGCTTTGATACCCACAGCCGGACCTGGTTCATGTACGCCGGGCTGAACCAGCAGCTTACGCAGCATCAGGATGACCCGAATCGCGGGTTGAGCACCTCTTTCAGCATGAGCCTTGCGGATCAGAGTACCAACTACATGCATCAGGTTTACGCCGCCTCGCTGCGCTACCGCGGGCTTTTTGACGCGCGGCCGGAAGACTGGATTGGCTTCGGGCTAACCTGGATTGATATGAGCAGCCAGTACGCCCGCAACCAGCGCTATATGAACAGCCTGAGCGGCGTGTCGGACTATAACGATCCGGCGTATCACCCGGAGCCAGGCCACTCTCTGAACGGTGAGTTTTATTATCGCTTCCGTCCGGTGTCGTGGCTGGAGCTGCAGCCGGGCATTCAGTACTGGCACCATCCCGGCGGGGTCAGCCGCACCCAGGATGCCTGGGTTACCGAGCTGAAAACGGTGGTGAGCTTCTGATATCACCGTAGCAAGTTCGATCCGCGTCACGTTTCTGACGCGTGATGCATTGAGGCTATGAATGAAACTGATAGAGTGCCAGAACTGGATTGTTACTGCTTAGGCAGGCAAAACCTGATTTTCTGGCATCTGCCGGAGGTCAGGTTTTTTTGTTTCTGGGGTTCAGATGAAAATCGCCAAGATACTCAATAATAACGTGGTGGTTGTTCAGGATGAGCGCGGGCGCGAACAGGTGGTGATGGGCCGTGGGCTGGCCTTTCAGAAGCGCGTCGGTGAAGCGCTGGATACCGCGTTGGTTGAAAAGGTGTTTGCGTTACAAAGCGATGAGCTGGTGCGTCGACTCGGGGAGTTGCTGAGTCAAATTCCGCTGGAGGTAATGACCACCTGCGACCGCATCATCGGGCTGGCGGCGCAGCGGCTGGGCAAGCTGCAGGAGAGTTTGTATATCACCCTCACCGACCACTGCTACTTTGCGATTGAGCGGCAGAAGAACGGGCTGGCCATCAAAAACGTGCTGCTGTGGGATATTAAACGGCTGTATCCGAAGGAGTTCGAATTAGGGCAGGAGGCGCGGGCCATTATTGCCAGACGCCTGAACGTCGAGCTGGAAGAGGATGAGGCCGGGTTTATCGCGCTGCATCTGGTCACCGCGCAGCTGAACAGCGAAATGCCGGAAGTGATGCACGTGACGCGGGTGATGCAGGAGATCCTGCAGCTGGTGAAGTATCAGCTGCAGCTTGAGTACGATGAAGAGTCGCTCAGCTATCAGCGTTTCGTCACTCACCTGAAGTTTTTTGCCCAGCGGATGCTGACCCGCACCGTGGTGGAAGATGACGATGTCTCGCTGCATACGGCAGTAAAAGACAACTACGCGAAAGCGTGGAAATGCGCCGAGAAAATCGCCCAGCACCTGAACAAAAGCTATCAGCGCGAGCTGACGACCGAAGAAATTATGTTCCTCGCCATTCATATCGAGCGGGTGAGAAAAGAGGGGCGTTAAGCCTCAAAACAGGATTGTTACTGCATCACGCAGGCAAAACCTGAGCGCGGCCTTCGTCAGAAGGACGTTCTCGGGTTTTTTTATTTTTTGTACTCAGTCAACAGGTGCCTACAGGCATCGGATGTAAGGAAATCGAGATGGAATACCAGGCTTTAGCGAAGGATATTCTCGGCCACGTTGGCGGAAAAGAGAACATCGTCAGTCTTGTGCACTGCGCGACCCGGCTTCGCTTCAAACTAAAAGAGAATCAACGGGCGGATGCGGAAGGGCTGAAGAAAAACCCGGGCGTGATCATGGTGGTCGAAAGCGGCGGCCAGTTTCAGGTAGTGATTGGCAACCACGTCCACGACGTCTGGCAGGCGGTGCGCAATGAGGCAGGCCTTACCGATGACGCGCCCGCCGTGGAAGAGAGGGGGGAAAAGGGCAACCTGCTGGGCCGCCTGATTGACATCGTCTCCGGGATTTTCACTCCGTTTATCGGCATTCTGGCCGCGTCCGGTATTCTGAAAGGGCTGCTGGCGCTGGCGGTGGTGTGCGGCTGGCTCAGCACTGAGAGCGGCACCTATAAAATCTGGTTCGCCGCCAGCGACGCGCTGTTCTTCTTCTTCCCGCTGGTGCTGGGCTACACCGCCGGAAAAAAATTCGGCGGCAACCCGTTTATTACCATGGTCATCGGCGGGGCGCTCACCCATCCGATGATGATTGCAGCGTTTAACGCCAGCCAGCAGCCGGGCGCGGTATCGGACGCTTTTTTGGGCATTCCTGTCACCTGGTTTAACTACAGCTCGTCGGTGATCCCGATTATTCTCGCCGCGTGGGTCAGCTGCTGGCTGGAAAAGCAGAGCACCAGGCTGCTGCCATCCTCGATGAAAAACTTCTTCGCGCCGCTGATCTGTCTGGGCGTGACCGTGCCGCTGACTTTCCTCGTTATCGGGCCGCTGGCGACCTGGCTGAGCCAGATGCTGGCGAACGGCTATCAGAGCATTTACGTTCTGGCACCGTGGCTGGCGGGCGCGGCGATGGGCGCGCTGTGGCAGGTCTGCGTTATTTTTGGCCTGCACTGGGGGCTGGTGCCGCTGATGATTAACAACCTGGCGGTGCTGGGGCATGACTCCATGCTGCCAATGCTATTGCCCGCGGTGTTTGGCCAGGTGGGGGCGGCGCTGGGGATCTTCCTGCGTACCCGCGATGCCCGTCAGAAGATGCTGGCGGGTTCATCGGTAACGGCCGGGATATTTGGTATCACCGAACCCGCTGTGTATGGCGTAAACCTGCCGCTGCGCCGCCCGTTTATCTTTGGCTGCGTGGCGGGAGCTATCGGCGGCGCGATTGTCGGTTTCAGCGATACCCACGTTTACTCCTTCGGCTTCGCCAATATCTTTACCATCGCCCAGATGATTCCGCCGGGTGGGGTAAACGCCACGCTGTGGGGCGGCGTGATCGGCACCGCGGTAGCGCTGGTGCTGAGCTGTGGCCTGACGCTGGTGGCAGGTATGCCGGGACGCGCAGAGGCGGAAGCTGCGGTTACGGCAGGGGAAAACGATGTCTTATCCCCGATGACCGGGACCGTTCTGGCGCTCGACCAGGTGCCGGATACCACGTTTGCCAGCGGCCTGCTGGGCAGCGGCGCCGCCATTATTCCCTCGGATAACAAAGTGGTGGCCCCGTTTGCCGGCGTGGTGGCCTCGCTGTTTCAGACCAAACACGCCATCGGCCTGCTCAGCAACAGCGGAATTGAAGTGTTGATTCACGTGGGGATCGATACCGTGAAGCTCGACGGCAGGCCGTTTACCGCCCACGTGAAGGTGGGCGACAGGGTGCAGCCCGGCGATCTGCTGCTGGAGTTTGACCGACAGGCGATTATCGATGCCGGATACGACCTGGCGACCCCGATCATTATCAGTAACAGCGATGAGTATCGTGACGTGGTGACCGTGGCGGCAACGTCCGTCAGCGCCGGTGCGCCGTTACTCAGCGTAAGCCATCAATAACAGGAGAACGTGATGAAAACTTTCCCGGACGATTTTTTATGGGGCGGCGCGGTTGCCGCGAATCAGGTAGAAGGCGCATATCTGGAGGAGGGGAAAGGGCTATCCACCTCGGACGTTCAGCCGCAGGGGGTCTTCGGCCCGGTGGTTGAGCGAGTGGCGGGCGACAGCGGCATCAAGGACGTCGCCATCGACTTCTATCACCGCTACCCGGAAGACATCAAACTGTTCGCTGAGATGGGCTTTAGCTGCCTGCGCGTCTCAATTGCCTGGACCCGCATTTTTCCGAACGGCGACGAGCTGCAGCCTAACGAAGCGGGGCTGGCGTTTTACGACCGGCTGTTTGACGAGCTGGCCGCGCACAGCATTACCCCGCTGGTAACGCTCTCGCATTACGAAATGCCGTGGGGGCTGGTGAAGCAGTACGGCGGGTGGGGCAGCCGCCAGACCATTGGGTTCTTCGAGCGCTACGCCCGCACCGTGTTTGCGCGCTACAAGGAGAAGGTGAAGCTCTGGCTGACCTTCAACGAGATCAATATGTCTCTGCACGCGCCGATGACCGGCGTGGGCCTGCCTGAAACCAGCAGCAAAGGTGAGGTGTACCAGGCGATCCACCACCAGCTGGTGGCCAGCGCGCTGGCCGTGAAGGCCTGCCACGAGATTATCCCGGATGCCAGAATCGGCAACATGCTGCTGGGTGGCCTGATGTACCCGCTGACCTGCAAGCCGGAAGATGTTCTGGAGACGCTGCAGGAAAACCGCGCGTGGCAATTCTTTGGCGACGTGCAGTGCCGTGGCGCCTATCCGGGGTATATGCAGCGCTTCTTCCGCGACAATGGTATTCAGCTTGAGGTAACGGATGACGACCGCGAGGCGCTGAAATCGACCGTCGATTTTATCTCGTTCAGCTATTACATGACGGGCTGCGTTACCGCGGATGAGGCCCTCAACCAGCAGGCGCGCGGCAATATCCTGAGCATGGTGCCAAACCCGCATCTGGCAAGTTCCGAATGGGGCTGGCAGATTGACCCCATCGGCCTGCGTACCCTGTTAAACGTGCTCTGGGATCGCTATCAGAAGCCGTTGTTTATCGTGGAAAATGGCCTCGGGGCGAAAGATAAACCGGATGCGAACGGCGTGGTGCAGGATGACTATCGCATCAGCTACCTTAACGACCACCTGGTGCAGGTGCGTGAAGCCATTGACGACGGCGTTGAGGTGATGGGGTATACCAGCTGGGGGCCAATCGACCTGGTGAGCGCGTCTAAAGCTGAACTCTCCAAGCGCTACGGCTTTATTTACGTCGATCGCGATGACAGCGGTAACGGCACGCTGGCGCGCAGCCGTAAGAAAAGTTTCTACTGGTATAAAGAGGTGATTGCCACGAAAGGGGCTTCGCTGAAAGTCTGATATTAATGACGTTGCCCGGCTCTGAGCCGGGCAAATAGATCAGAAAATCAACTTGAATACGCCGGTAACCACTAAGAGCCCTATCAGAAATATAATTAAAATAACCCACAGTAATATTTTCATTCCTTTCTCCCGCTCATGTATGTCCTGAATAAGTGTAGCAGCGTATTTATATTTGGCGTGAATGCATTGAATTTAATCATTCTCTTTGGGAATAAATTTCCGGGTATTAAAATGTATGACAATTTGCGGATTGCCACGCGTTACTAAAAAAATGAACGATATCGAGCGTAACGTGCGCCTTTATTTTTTTTGAGTGTATGGCGTCATGAAACGTTCTCTTATTTTATCTCTGAGCGCACCCTTCGCTTTTATTCTGGCAGCCTGTGCGCCTGAACATGCCACGGTGTCTCCCATTAAAACGCAAACCGCTGCGGCGTCGGTGAATACGGTTCTGAATCATCAGGACTGGCCGAAGAATGAGTGGTGGAAAGCGTATAACGATCCCCAGCTTAACGGGCTGATTGCGAAAGCGTTGAGCGATGCGCCGGATATGCAGATTGCCCGTCAGCGCATTACGCTTGCCGAAGCCCAGGCCAAAGCCGCAATGGCCGCTGACGGTCCGCAGATTGATTTTTCCGCCGATGCGGAACGCCAGAAAATGTCCGCCGAAGGGCTGATGGGGCCCTTTGCCCTTACCGACCCGGCTGCAGGCACCACCGGGCCGTGGTACACCAACGGCACCTTTGGGCTGACCGCAGGCTGGGATCTCGACCTGTGGGGGAAAAATCGCGCCCGGGTCGAGGCCCGGATTGGCAAAGTGAATGCGCAAAAAGCGGAGCTGGAGCAAACCCGCCAGCTGCTGGCCAGCAGCGTGGCGCGGCTCTACTGGGAGTGGCAAACTCAGGCCGCCGCGGGGGAGATTCTCGCGCAGATCAAACATGAGCAGGACAACATAATCGGCGCCGATCGCGAACTGTATCAGCATGGGATCACCTCGTCCGTGGAAGGGGTGGAAACCGATATCAACGCCAACAAGACCGAAGAACAGCTGGCAGAAGTCAACGGGAAGATGAAAGCCGTTGAGGCGCGTCTGGTCGCGCTGACGAATTCTTCCTCCGTAACGCTTACGCGGCATGCGCTGCCGACGGTCGACGCCGCGCTACCGCCGACGCTCGGTTATGAACTGCTGGCACGCCGTCCCGATCTTCAGGAGGCGCACTGGTATATCGAAGCCTCCATGAGCGAGGTGGAGGCCGCCAGAGCGGCTTTCTATCCTGACGTGAACCTGATGGCGTTCCTACAGCAGGATGCCCTCCATCTGAGCGATCTGTTTCGCGCTTCAGCGCAGCAGATGGGCGTGACCGCCGGGCTGACGCTGCCGATTTTTGACAGCGGCAGGCTGAACGCCAGCCTGGATATCGCCCAGGCGCAGAACAATCTCTCGGTCGCGAACTACAACAAAGCGGTGGTTGAAGCGGTCAATCAGGTGGCACGCGCAGCCAGCGAAGTCGAAACGCTGACGGCAAAGAACCGCCATCAGCAGCAGGTCGAAAAAGATGCGGCGCGGGTTGTGGCGCTGGCGCAGGCGCGCTTCAGCGCGGGGATCGTTGCGGGCTCGCGGGTCAGTGAAGCCAGGATCCCGGCACTCAGGGAAGACCTCGCCGGATTGTTGCTGAAAGGCCAGTATGTCGACGCCACGCTGCAGCTGACGTCGGCGCTGGGCGGTGGCTATCATCATGGCTAAAAAAGGTCATTATCTATACTTACCTCTTTGCAGTTTTTCAGGAGGTGAGTATGACCAGAGTAGCGATAGTGACCGCATCGGATTCCGGGATTGGTAAAACAACGGCGCTGATGCTCGCAGAGCGCGGGTTTGATATTGGCGTCACCTGGCACTCGGATGAAAAAGGGGCGCTGGAAACCTGCCGCGAAGTTGAAGCGCAGGGGCAGCGCGCAGAGGCTATCCATCTTGATTTAAGCGCGCTGCCGGAAGGCGCAAAGGCTATTGAAACGCTGATTGCGCGTTTTGGTCGGCTGGACGTGCTGGTTAACAATGCCGGAGCGATGACCAAAGCGCCGTTCCTTGAGATGCCGTTTGACGACTGGCGGAACATTTTCACCGTCGACGTGGACGGCGCGTTTCTCTGTTCGCAGATAGCCGCCCGGCAGATGGTGAAGCAGGGGGAAGGGGGGCGGATTGTGAATATCACCTCGGTACACGAGCACACGCCGTTGCCGGAGGCCAGCGCCTACACGGCGGCAAAACACGCGCTCGGCGGGTTAACCAAATCCATGGCGATGGAACTGGTTAAGCACAACATTCTGGTGAACGCCGTCGCGCCGGGCGCCATTGCCACACCGATGAACGACATGGACGACAGCGAAGTGAAGGAAGGCTCAATGCCGGAAATCCCGCTGGCGCGGCCGGGCCGCACCAAAGAGATAGCCAGCCTGGTGGCATGGCTGTGCGACAGCGACGCCAGCTACACGACGGGGCAATCGTTTATTGTCGACGGGGGCTTTATGCTGGCGAACCCGCAGTTTAAGCCGGAGGGGTAGTTTTCCCTCACCCTAACCCTCTCCCAAAGGGAGAGGGAACTAAAAACACCCTCTCCCTTTGGGAGAGGGCCGGGGTGAGGGGAGGAGACCGCACTCACTCCTCATCCCGCGTCTTTTCCCGATGCTTCAGCCACAGCCTGACCCCAATCACCGCCACCACCACCAGAATCAACCACGCCCAGTGCTTCAGGTGCTGGTCGAGATTATGCAGCCACGGGCCAATCACTTCGCCCCCGACGTAGCCGAGCGTCGTAAAGATCAGCGCCCAGGCTATCGCACCAAGAACATTGAGCGGCAGGAAAATTTTTGGCGGCAGATGGCTGGCGCCAATCAGTATCGGCCCGATAATGCGAAAGCCATACATAAAGCGCGTGCCGATGACGAACAGATAGGGATGACGTTGAATGAGCCGTTGAGCGCGGCGGATTTTCTTCTGATGCTTTGCGAAACGCTTAAGCAGCGTGGGCCCGAAGCGCAGCCCGAGAAAGTAGAGCAGCTGATCGCCAATCATTCCGCCGAGCGCGACCGCAGCGACGACCAGCGGGAATTTCAGTAAGCCCTGATGCGCGGCGACGCCGCCTAACAGCGTGATGGTTTCACCTTCTGCCACGCTACCGACGACCAGCGCGGCATATCCATATTGTTCAATGAGTGCGTTAATATCCATTACGTAAATGTTATCTCCCTCAGCGTACCTCGTTTAATCATATACCCCATGAATCAACAGCGGGGAAATCAACGGAAATTTCCCACTGTACAGAAAATAATCTAAAGCCTGCATTATACTTAAGGTATCGCTGACGGGCCGACAACAAGGGGGCGCTATGAACCATGTCTGGGGACTTTTCTCCCATCCCGATCGTGAAATGCATGTCATTAAAAGTGAGAACGAAACGGTCTCGCATCATTACACGCACCACGTGCTGCTGATGGCTGCGGTGCCGGTAATATGCGCTTTTATCGGAACAACACAAATCGGCTGGAACTTCGGTGACGGCACCGTGGTTCAGCTTTCCTGGTTTACCGGGCTCTATCTGGCCATTGTTTTTTATGGCCTGATGCTGGCGGGTGTGGCGATAATGGGGCGCGTCATTCACTGGATGGCGCGTAACTACCCGCAACGTCCATCGCTGGCGCACTGTATGGTCTTTGCCGGATATGTCGCGACCCCGCTGTTCTTAAGCGGTATTGTTGCGCTCTATCCACTGGTCTGGCTGTGCGCGCTGATCGGTACCATTGCCCTCTTTTACACCGGGTATCTGCTGTATCTGGGGGTTCCAACCTTCCTGAATATCAATAAAGAAGAAGGCCTGAGTTTTTCCAGTTCAACACTCGCTATCGGGGTGCTGGTACTGGAGGCGCTACTGGCGCTGACGGTTATTCTTTGGGGTTACGGATACCGTCTCTTCTGACTTCACTGCATTGCTGGCGTAAATGCCAGCAATGCAGCATCTGTTCACGATTATCCGCTGGCGACAACGCCCGGTGACCGCTATGATGCCGAAGCCAGCCTGTGTTTATCCGTTGATACAGGCGGTGTACGTCATGACGTGCGTGAATAATTATCAGAAGTCTCACCATGCTGAAATTCCGAGTCTCTTTACTTAGCCTGGCGCTGCTGCTGGGCGCGTCCGCTGCCGTGCCGGCCGTCGCTAAAACGCCCGCGGTGACCGCCGCTGCTGCTCAGCCGCAAATTGCGTCCGGCAGCGCGATGATTGTCGATCTCAACACCAATAAGGTGATCTACGCCAGCCATCCGGACCTGGTGCGCCCGATCGCCTCGATTACCAAATTAATGACCGCGATGGTGGTGCTTGATGCACATCTGCCGCTGGACGAAAAATTGAAAGTGGACATCAGCCACACGCCGGAGATGAAGGGGATCTACTCCCGCGTGCGGCTGAACAGTGAAATCAGCCGTAAAAATATGCTGCTGCTGGCGCTGATGTCGTCTGAAAACCGTGCGGCGGCGAGCCTGGCGCACCACTATCCGGGCGGCTATGACGCCTTTATCCGCGCGATGAACGCGAAAGCCAAAGCGCTGGGGATGACCAATACGCATTATGTTGAACCGACGGGTCTGTCGATCAACAACGTCTCCACGGCCCGCGATCTGACGAAACTGCTGATTGCCAGCAAACAGTATCCGCTGATTGGTCAGCTCAGCACCACCCGTGAAGAGATGGCGACCTTTGCGAACCCGTCCTATACGCTGCCGTTCCGCAACACTAACCATCTGGTATACCGCGATAACTGGAATATTCAGTTAACCAAAACCGGCTTTACCAACGCGGCAGGGCACTGTCTGGTGATGCGCACCGTGTTTAACGGTAAGCCGGTGGCGCTTGTGGTGATGGATGCTTTCGGCAAATATACCCACTTCGCGGACGCGAGCCGCCTGCGTACCTGGATTGAAACCGGGAAAGTGCAGCCCGTTCCGGCCGCAGCATTGACGTATAAAAAGCAGAAAGCGGAACAGATGGCGACGGCGCAGAACGACTGAGTCGTTTGTGCGCGCTGATGCCCTCACCCCGACCCTCTCCCTGTGGGAGAGGGGAAAAACACTAAAAACGGTAACCCAGGTTACCGTTTTGCGTTTATTCCGGCAGCGTCCAGTCCCCATCGTTGAGCGAGCGCTGCATAATCACCGTATCCCGCCAGTCGCCTTTCTTATACCCCACGCTGCGCAGCTGACCGACAATCTCGAAGCCGTGCTTTTTATGCAGCCGCAGCGAGCCGGCATTATTGTTGCCATCGCCCACAACGGCAATCATCTGCCGCCACGGGCCTTGCTCGCAGCGGGCGATCAGCGCATCCATTAATGCCGAACCAAAACCGCGCCCGGTAATGCTGGCATCCACGTAAATCGACTCTTCCAGGGTATAGCGGTAGGCGTGTCGCGGGCGGTAAGGCGTGGCGTAGCAGTAGCCCACCACGATGCCGCGATACAGCGCGATAAGCCACGGCAAACCGCTCTCAGCCACGCTTTTCATACGCTGACGCATTTCGTCGATGGTAGGGGGGACTTCTTCAAATGACGCGCGCCCGTGCAGCACATGCCATGCATAGATGGCGGCGATGGCATGCACATCATCGGGAAGGGCATCGCGCACTTCCAGTTCGGTCTCGGATAAAACATCAACAGCCGACATGATGTGCCTGCTCCTCGTTATAGAAAGCCGGAGAAACGTTCCTCCGGCGTCAGACGGTTACTCTATTACGATTAAGGCGCGCTAAACAATCTCTCAAATTTGGCTATAGGAATTAATCAGACGCTTGCGTTACGCGCTGCTCCGCGTCCGCGCTCTCTTTCCAGTATTTCTTCCGCGTTGTTTTACCAATGCCGGGATTCATGCTGTTTGTAGGGTCATTCTCGCGATAAAACTGCTTAAGTGCGTCAGGGGCTTTATAAAGATGCCCGACGTTATGTTCCGCAGGATATTGTGCGCCGCGTTCACGCAGCAGGGCGAGCATCTGCTCCTTCAGTTCGTGCGCATCGACCCCTTTTTTGACGATGTAATCCTGATGGAAGACATAACACATAAAGTGGCCGTAATAGAGCTTATGCACCAGCTTGCTGTCGATTTCCGGCGGGAGGTGCTCAAACCACTCGGTATCGTTACGTCGCAGGGCGATATCCAGCGCCAGAATATCTTCCACCTCTTCTGAATGCACCGCCTGATAACGGATGGCGGCGCCTGCGGCGGCAAAACGGTGCAGGAACGCTTTGCTGCCCTCTTCAGGCGTACAGGCAAAGAAATCCCCTTCGGCGTTTTTGAAGAATTCGGTCAGCCAGGACTGCGCTTCGGCAATTCCGTCCCCGGCCATTTTCAGCAGCAGGTGGTGCTCGTACTTATCGCGCCAGGTTTTCATTCGCTCCGGCAGATGCGCCGGGAAAACGTTGCCCAGCTTCTGCATAAAGCGGTCGGTGAAGTGGGGTTTGAACAGCGACACCTTCTCCAGCATCGCGTCGGTGCGGCCCTTCATGGTGAAGAAGAACGGCATTTTGTCGGTGCCGAGCTTGTCGATCATCAGGAACGTATCTTTGCCGTAACGCTCGGCGATGTCGTAAATGTCCCGGTGCATGTACTCGCCCGCCACAGGCAGATGGGTAAATTCGCCCAGAATATGACGACGAATTTCGGTCAGAACCTCAGGCTGATTGGTACCAATGTAAAACACCTGCTGCTTTTTCTCCGCCGGGAAGGTATCCAGACGCACGGCAAACACGGCCAGCTTCCCGGCGCAGCCGGAGGATTCAAACAGGCGGTCCGGGTCGGCGTTGTAGCGCGCCGGCGTATCGGCGTCGATATCCCGCACGCGGGTCACGTAGTCGTGATCGTGCGCATGACGACCGTCGTGCTGAACGTCTTCGTCCTTCACGCGATCGTCGTCGAGCTTGCTGAGGATCTGTTCCGGCGTCGCGCCGAGATCGATTCCCAGATGGTTCACCAGCGTCAGCTTGCCGTTTTCGTCAATACGGGCAAACAGCGACATCTCGGTGTAGGCCGGGCCGCGCTGCACCAGCGAGCCGCCGGAGTTGTTGCAGATCCCACCGACCACCGAGGCGCCAATGCAGGAGGAGCCAATCACCGAGTGCGGCTCACGGCCCAGCGGCTTAAGCGCTTTTTCCAGGGAGTAGAGCGTCGTGCCGGGGAACGCGAGCACCTGCTCGCCTTTATCCAGCAGGTGCAGCTTGTCGAGGCGCAGGGTGCTGATAATCACGATGTCGCGATCGTAATCGTTGCCGTTCGGCGTGGAGCCTTCGGTCAGACCGGTATTGGCGGCCTGCATTAAAATAATCTTGTCGGCGGCGACGCAGGCGCTCAGGACGCGCCACAGCTCCAGCAGCGTGCCGGGGAAGACCACCGCCAGCGCCTCGCCCTGACCGGAGCGGAAACCTTTGCGGTAGCGGGCGGTTTTGGCCGGGTCGGTAAGCAGGTGAGAGGAGCCAACCAGGCGCGACAGTTCGTTAATAAAAGTCGTGTTATCGTTTGTTCGAACAGAAGTCATCTTCCACTCCTTGTGGTGGGGCAAATTTCTCGCTGTAAAGCATAGCGCGATTAACTGTTAAGCGGTCGAGTATTCACGAGAAAAATCAGAGAATAACCCTGCAACGTTTCGAGGGTTTGTGGCACACTGCGCTTTTCGCACGGTATGGCCGAGATCGTCCGGCGGTTATTGATGAGAGAGTAAAACGACATGAAATGGCTATGTTCTGTAGGTGTCGCCGTCAGCCTGGCGCTGCAACCTGCGCTGGCAGAGGATTTGTTTGGTAATCACCCGCTCACGCCTGAAGCACGGGACGCGTTTGTCACGGAATTGCTCAAGAAAATGACGGTTGATGAGAAAATCGGCCAGCTGCGTCTTATCAGCGTCGGTCCGGATAACCCGAAAGAGGCCATCCGCGAGATGATCAAAGACGGGCAGGTTGGAGCCATCTTTAATACCGTCACCCGCCAGGATATCCGCAAGATGCAGGATCAGGTGATGGATCTCAGCCGCCTGAAAATTCCGCTGTTCTTTGCCTATGACGTGGTGCACGGTCAGCGTACCGTTTTCCCGATTAGCCTCGGTTTAGCCTCCTCCTTTAACCTCGACGCGGTGAAAACCGTCGGGCGCGTGTCGGCTTATGAAGCGGCGGACGACGGCCTGAACATGACCTGGGCGCCAATGGTGGACGTCTCGCGCGATCCGCGCTGGGGCCGCGGTTCGGAAGGCTTTGGTGAAGACACCTATTTAACCTCCACGATGGGTAAAACCATGGTGGAAGCGATGCAGGGCAAAAGCCCGGCGGATCGCTACTCGGTGATGACCAGCGTCAAACACTTCGCGGCCTATGGCGCAGTGGAGGGCGGGAAAGAGTACAACACCGTCGACATGAGCCCGCAGCGCCTGTTCAACGACTACATGCCGCCGTACAAGGCAGGGCTGGATGCGGGCAGCGGCGCGGTGATGGTGGCGCTGAACTCGCTGAACGGCACGCCTGCGACGTCCGATTCCTGGCTGCTGAAAGACGTCCTGCGCGACCAGTGGGGCTTTAAGGGCATCACCGTTTCTGACCACGGCGCGATTAAAGAGCTGATTAAACACGGTACCGCCTCCGATCCGGAAGACGCGGTGCGCGTGGCGCTCAAGTCGGGCATCAACATGAGCATGAGCGACGAGTACTACAGCAAATACCTGCCGGGGCTGGTGAAGAGCGGCAAGGTCACGATGGCGGAGCTGGACGATGCCGCGCGCCACGTGCTGAACGTGAAATACGACATGGGGCTGTTTAACGATCCGTACAGCCATCTGGGGCCGAAGGATTCTGACCCGGCAGATACCAACGCTGAAAGCCGTCTGCACCGCAAAGAAGCGCGTGACGTGGCGCGCGAAAGCCTGGTGCTGCTGAAAAACCGCCTCGACACGCTGCCGCTGAAAAAATCCGGCACCATTGCCGTGGTGGGCCCGCTGGCCGACAGCAAGCGCGACGTGATGGGCAGCTGGTCTGCGGCAGGCGTGGCCGATCAGTCCGTGACCGTGCTGACCGGGATTAAGAGTGCCGTGGGTGATAACGCGAAAGTGGTGTACGCCAAAGGGGCGAACGTCACCAACGACAAAGACATCGTCACCTTCCTCAACCAGTACGAGGAAGCGGTGAAGGTCGATCCGCGCACGCCGAAGGAGATGATCGACGAGGCGGTGAATACTGCGAAACAGTCTGACGTGGTTGTCGCGGTCGTGGGCGAAGCGCAGGGTATGGCGCACGAGGCCTCCAGCCGTACCGACATCACCATTCCGCAGAGCCAGCGCGATCTGATCGCCGCCCTGAAAGCCACCGGCAAGCCGCTGGTGCTGGTACTGATGAACGGTCGTCCGCTGGCGCTGGTGAAAGAGGACCAGCAGGCTGACGCCATTCTGGAAACCTGGTTCGCCGGTACCGAAGGCGGTAACGCCATCGCCGACGTGCTGTTTGGTGATTACAACCCGTCGGGCAAGCTGCCGATGTCCTTCCCGCGCTCCGTTGGGCAGATCCCGGTCTACTACAGCCACCTGAACACCGGTCGCCCGTATAACGCCGACAAGCCGAACAAGTACACGTCCCGTTACTTCGACGAAGCTAACGGCCCGCTGTATCCGTTTGGTTACGGTCTGAGCTACACCAGCTTCAAGGTTTCTGACGTGAAAATGTCGGCGCCGACCCTGAAGCGTGACGGCAAAGTTACCGCCAGCGTCGAGGTGACCAACACCGGCAAGCGCGAAGGGGCAACGGTGATTCAGATGTACGTTCAGGATGTCACCGCCTCGATGAGCCGTCCGGTGAAACAGCTGCGCGGCTTCGAGAAGGTCAACCTGAAGCCGGGCGAAACCCAAACCATCAGCTTCCCGATTGACGTGGATGCGCTGAAGTTCTGGAACCAGCAGATGAAATACGATGCGGAACCGGGCAAGTTTAACGTCTTTATCGGGGTGGATTCTGCCCGCGTGAATAAAGGCGAGTTCGAGCTGCTGTAACCTTCCTTCCTTTGCATCCCCCGACTTCCGGGGGATGCGTCTTACGTTATGCTAAAAAGGCATTTTGCCGGGTAAATCCGCTGTTTTAAGCTACGCTTTTCTCTCAAGCCTCTGAAAAAGGCGATAAAAAAATGAGGATAGCGGAATGACGATTGCAAAGGGGATGTTGGGATCTGCGGTGCTGCTGGCGGCGTTAAGCCTGCCGTTACAGGCGGCGGAGCCGGTAAAAGTGGGCTCAAAGATCGATACCGAAGGCGCGCTACTCGGCAATATTATTTTGCAGGTGCTGGAAAGCCACGGCGTGAAAACCGTCAATAAAGTTCAGCTGGGCACCACGCCCGTCGTGCGCGGGGCGATCACCTCCGGCGAGCTGGATATCTATCCGGAATACACCGGCAACGGGGCATTCTTCTTCAAAGATGAAAACGATCCGGCATGGAAAAACGCCAAAGCCGGGTATGAGAAAGTCAAAAAACTGGACGCGGAACAGAACAAGCTGGTCTGGCTGACGCCGGCCCCGGCCAACAACACCTGGACTATCGCCGTGCGCAAGGACGTGGCGGAGAAAGGTAAGCTGACGTCTCTGGCGGATCTCAGCCGCTATCTGAAAGAGAAGGGCGACTTTAAGCTGGCAGCGTCCGCGGAGTTTATCGAGCGTCCTGACGCGCTCCCTGCTTTCGAAAAAGCCTACAACTTCAAGCTCGACCAGGCGCAGCTGCTCTCGCTGGCGGGCGGGGATACGGCGGTAACCATTAAGGCGGCGGCGCAGCAAACTTCCGGCGTTAACGCGGCAATGGCCTACGGCACCGACGGCCCGGTGGCGGCGCTCGGCCTGCAAACCCTGACCGATCCTAAAGGCGTACAGCCGATTTACGCCCCGACCCCGGTCGTGCGCGAGGCGGTGCTGAAAGCCTATCCGGATATTGCAGAATGGCTCAAGCCGGTCTTCGAAAAACTGGATGAAAAAACGCTGCAACAGCTGAACGCCAGCATTGCCGTCGAGGGGCTGGATGCCAAAAAAGTGGCCGCCGACTTCCTGAAACAACAAGGGCTTGTGAAGTAACGGGAAAGGGCTGTGCCAATAAAATGTCATAACCGCGTACTGCTGCTGTTGGCCTGCGTGGCCATCGCGGCAGTCGCGCTGCCGTTTGTGAATGTCGCCCCTAACCGCCTGATGTCAGGGGAGGGGCGCTCTCTCTGGGACGTCTGGTCCTTTACGCCGTGGTGGCTGACGGCGGCGCTGGCCGCGTGGGTTGCTCTTTCATTCTGGCAAGGGCGCACGGCGCAGTGGCTGACGCTGCTCCTCGCTGAAGGGCTGTTTATCATCCTGTTCTGGGGGGCCGGGCAGGCGGCGACGCATATGGCGTCAGCGGAAAGTCCGCTGGCGAGAACCACGGTGGGCAGCGGCCTCTGGCTGTGGCTGGCGCTGTGTCTGCTGGTTTGCAGCGACGCCATTCGTCGACTCATCTCCAGCGCCGTCTGGCGCTGGGTGCTCAACGCGCAGATATGGTGCATTCCCTTGTTCCTGCTGTTCAGCGGTGAGCTGAACAATCTCTCGCTGCTGAAAGAGTACGCCAACCGTCAGGAGGTGTTTGATGATGCCCTGGCGCAACACCTGACGATCCTTTTTGGCACGCTGATCCCGGCTCTGCTGGTCGGGATACCGCTCGGCATGTGGTGCTATCGTCATCCTTCACGCCAGGGTGGGGTCTTTGCCGTGCTCAACGTGATCCAGACCATCCCTTCCGTCGCGCTGTTTGGCCTGCTGATTGCCCCGCTGGCGGGGCTGGTGAAGTCATTTCCGGTGCTGGGAACGCTCGGCATAGCCGGAACGGGGTTAACGCCCGCGCTTATCGCGCTGGTGCTGTATGCGCTGCTGCCGCTGGTGCGCGGCGTGGTCGCGGGTCTGGGCCAGGTCGCGCAGGATGTGCTTGAAAGCGCCCATGCGATGGGGATGAGCGCGCGGCAGTGTTTCTGGAAAATTCAGCTCCCGCTGGCGCTGCCCCTGCTGCTGCGCAGCCTGCGGGTGGTGGCGGTACAAACTGTCGGCATGGCGGTGATTGCGGCACTGATTGGGGCGGGCGGCTTTGGCGCGCTGGTGTTCCAGGGGCTGCTCAGCAGTGCCCTCGATCTGGTGTTACTGGGCGTGGTGCCTACGATTGCGCTGGCGGTTGTCGTCGACGCGCTGTTTGCCTTATGGCTCGCGCTGCTCAGGAGAAGAGCTAATGATTGAATTTCATGATGTCAGTAAAACCTTTGCCGGTCGCCCGGCGGCGAGCCACCTGAACCTGAACTTTGCCGAGGGGGCGTTTTCCGTGCTGATTGGCACCTCGGGCTCGGGAAAATCCACCACCCTGAAGATGATCAACCGGCTGGTTGAGCATGACAGCGGGTTGATCCGCTTTGCCGGAGAAGAGATCCGCAGCCTGCCGGTGCTGGAGCTGCGCCGTCGGATGGGCTATGCCATTCAGTCTATCGGCCTGTTTCCCCACTGGACGGTGGCGCAGAACATCGCCACCGTGCTGCAGCTGGAGAAATGGTCGCGGGCAAAAATCGCTGACCGGGTGGATGAGCTGATGTCGCTGCTGGGGTTAGAGCCCGCGCTGCGCGATCGCTATCCGCACCAGCTTTCCGGAGGCCAGCAACAGCGCGTGGGCGTGGCGCGCGCGCTGGCGGCCAACCCCCAGGTGCTGCTGATGGATGAACCCTTCGGCGCGCTGGATCCGGTTACGCGCGGGGCACTGCAGGCGGAGATGACCCGCATTCACCGCATTCTCGGACGGACGATCGTTCTCGTGACGCACGATATTGATGAAGCTCTGCGCCTGGCCGACCATCTGGTGCTGATGGATCATGGCGAAGTGGTGCAGCAGGGCTCGCCGCTTGAGCTATTAACATGGCCGAAGAACGACTTTGTGCGCGAGTTTTTTGGCCGCAGCGAGCTGGGCGTGAGGCTGCTCTCCCTGCGGACGGTCAGCGACTATATGCGTCGGGAGGAGCTCCCGGTGAGCGGCGAACCGCTGCAGGCGCAGATGAGCCTGCGGGATGCTCTCTCCGCGTTTGTCGCGCGGCAGTGCGAGGTATTGCCCGTCTCGGACTCGCGCGGGGCGCCGTGCGGAACCTTACATTTTCGCGATCTGCTGGCCGGGGAGGTGACGCGTGAAGGCACTGCGTGATCCGCTCCTCTGGCTGGTAGCGCTCTTTGTCGCCTTACTGTTTCTGATGCCTCACAGCGCGGCGCTGTTTAACGCTCTTTTCCCGGGGCTGCCGCGGCCGGTTTATCAGCAGGAAAGCTTTATTAATCTCGCCCTGGCGCATCTCTGGCTGGTGGCGCTCTCAAGCGCCATCGCGGTTGTGTTGGGGGTTGGGGCAGGCATCGCGGTCACGCGGCCTGCGGGCAAAGAATTTCGTCCGCTGGTGGAGACGATAGCGGCGATTGGCCAGACGTTTCCCCCGGTGGCGGTGCTGGCGATAGCGGTGCCGGTGATGGGCTTTGGTCAGCAACCCGCCATTATTGCGCTGATTTTATACGGCGTATTGCCGGTGCTGCAGGGCACGCTGGCGGGCCTCGCGGCGGTACCGGCGTCGGTGCTGAGCGTGGCAGAAGGGATGGGGATGAGTCGCGGCCAGCGGCTGCGCAAGGTTGAACTGCCGCTTGCGGCGCCGGTTATCATTGCCGGGATCCGCACGTCGGTGATTATTAACATCGGGACGGCGACCATTGCGTCTACGGTCGGTGCCAATACGCTGGGAACGCCGATTATTATCGGCCTGAGCGGGTTTAATACGGCTTACATTGTGCAGGGGGCGGTGCTGGTCGCGCTGGCGGCAATCGTCGTCGATCGCCTTTTTGAGCGGCTGGCGCTGTACCTCAGCCGACACCGCCGCGAACAATAAACGAGTATCCTGCCAGCATCACACCGCCGATACCGCTCACGGCCATCAGGACAAAAAGGGTAATAATGGCCAGTTTGGTTGCCTTCATCATGTGCTCCTGTTGTTAACGGAACAATTATACGGTGAAGCGCAGCTGTTAATGAACCATTAAATGCCGTTATGGCTCATCCGGGCCAAGGGAATAAACCGGGTAACCATTCTCTCGCCATTCCGTCAGCAGCTGTTGCTGCGTGGCGGACGGCACTTCTCCACACCAGACCAGCAGGGTCTGACCGTCGAAAAACTCGGGTTTAAGCTGCGCCAGCGAGTGCGCCAGGACATCCACGCGCCAGCCCTTCTGGGTCGCAATCCACGCTTCCAGCCACAGGCGGGTGGTATCGTGCACGTTCCAGCCGACCACCAGCGCATCTTTTCCGGCTTTGTTCTTCGCTGAGGCAAGGCAGACGGCAATATAGTTGATCAGCACCCCGTCGAGCATGCTGAGCAGCGCCTGCAGGGTGGACTGCTGGCATTGCAGACGTCGACGGAGCGGAATGAAAAGATGAGAGATCAGCGTCTGTGCCGGATAGTCGCGGCCCTGCTCTTTTATCCATGTGCGCAGGCGCTGAAGATTCCCCGCCTGCAGAAGCCGCAGCAGGGTTTCCTGTTGTTCGCGCCAGAGGTGTTGCGTGTCCGGGTCGTCATGGCTCAGCAGGGACTTCACTTTGCCGACCTGTACTCCGTTGTCGATCCAGCTTTTAATTTCGCGGATGCGGTCGATATCGGCCTCATTGAAAAGGCGATGCCCACCGTCGGTCCTCTGCGGTTTAAGCAATCCATACCGTCGCTGCCACGCCCGTAGGGTAACGGGATTGATATCACAAAGGAGTGCCACTTCACCTATCGTGTAAAGCGCCATATTCGCCCCCTGGCTTACGCGTTCCCAGCTTAACTGTAGACCCACTTTGGCGAACCAGGAAGGATTGATTGATTTTTGAACAAACAATGCGAAGCATGCGCGATATTCAGAAAAAGGTGTGATAACGGACACGATTTTGCGCTTTTTTGGGATGCTTCAAAGAAAGTAAACCCGCATCAGTGTATGTTACGCGTTTTTAGCGTGTGCGGTTTTGAGTATGTACGAGTTTAATCTGGTGCTGCTGTTGCTTCAGCAGATGTGCGTGTTTCTTGTCATTGCCTGGCTGATGAGCAAAACGCGCCTGTTTATCCCGCTGATGCAGGTTACCGTACGCCTGCCGCATAAGCTGCTCTGCTACGTTACCTTCTCTATTTTCTGCATCATGGGAACCTATTTTGGTCTCCATATCGAAGACTCTATTGCCAACACGCGCGCTATCGGCGCGGTGATGGGCGGGCTGCTTGGCGGTCCCGTCGTCGGTGGGCTTGTCGGCTTAACCGGGGGGCTGCATCGCTATTCCATGGGCGGGATGACCGCGCTCAGCTGTATGATCTCCACGATCGTGGAAGGGCTGCTCGGCGGCCTGGTGCACAGCTACATGATCAAACGCGGCCGCCCGGATAAAGTCTTTAGCCCGCTTACCGCCGGTGCCATTACCTTTGTGGCCGAAGTGGCGCAGATGGCGATCATTCTGCTCATTGCTCGTCCGTTTGAGGATGCGCTGCACCTGGTCAGCAGCATTGCCGCCCCGATGATGGTTACCAACACCGTAGGCGCGGCGCTGTTTATGCGCATTCTGCTCGACAAGCGCGCCATGTTTGAGAAGTACACCTCGGCGTTTTCCGCCACGGCGCTGAAGGTCGCCGCCTCGACCGAAGGGATCCTGCGCCAGGGGTTTAACGAAGAGAACAGCATGAAGGTCGCGCAGGTGCTCTACAAGGAGCTGGATATCGGCGCGGTGGCCATAACCGACCGCGAGCGGCTGCTGGCCTTTACCGGCACCGGGGACGATCACCATCTGCCGGGTAAACCGATCTCCTCAGCCTATACGCTGCGCGCCATCGAAACCGGTGAGGTGGTGTATGCCGACGGTAACGAAGTGCCTTACCGCTGTTCGCTGCATCCGCAGTGCAAGCTGGGCTCCACGCTGGTGATTCCGCTGCGCGGGGAAAATCAGCGGGTGATGGGGACTATCAAGCTGTATGAGGCCAAAAACCGTCTGTTCAGCTCCATCAACCGCACGCTGGGAGAGGGGATAGCCCAGCTGCTGTCCGCGCAAATCCTGGCCGGGCAGTATGAACGGCAGAAAGCCCTGCTGACGCAGTCCGAAATTAAGCTGCTGCATGCCCAGGTCAACCCGCATTTTCTGTTTAATGCCCTCAACACGCTCAAAGCGGTGATCCGCCGCGACAGCGATCAGGCCGCGCAGCTGGTGCAGTTTCTGTCGACCTTTTTCCGTAAGAACCTGAAACGGCCGTCTGAGATCGTGACCCTCGCCGATGAGATTGAGCACGTGAATGCCTATCTACAGATCGAGCAGGCGCGTTTCCAGTCGCGCCTGCAGGTGTCGCTCTCCGTTCCGGACGAGCTGGCGTATCAGCATCTCCCGGCCTTTACCCTGCAGCCTATTGTCGAAAACGCCATTAAACACGGCACGTCACAGCTTCTGGGAACGGGGGAGATAACCATTGCCGCCAGCCGTTTCAACCACCATCTGGTGCTGGATATTGAAGATAATGCCGGGCTTTATCAGCCTTCCGCCTCGGGCGGTTTAGGGATGAGCCTGGTGGATAAACGCCTGCGCGCTCATTTTGGCGACGACTGCGGCATTACCGTCGCCTGTGAGCCAGACCGATTTACCCGTATTACCGTACGACTGCCGCTGGAGGAAAACGCATGTTAAGAGTGCTGATTGTGGATGACGAGCCGCTGGCACGAGAAAACCTGCGCGTTCTGCTGCAGGAGCAGCCTGATATTGAGATTGTGGGGGAGTGCGCGAACGCCATTGAGGCCATCGGCGCGGTGCACAAGCTGCGCCCGGACGTGCTGTTCCTCGACATTCAAATGCCCCGCATCAGCGGGCTGGAGATGGTCGGCATGCTCGACCCGGCGCATCGCCCCTATATCGTGTTTCTGACGGCGTTCGACGAATATGCCGTTAAGGCTTTTGAGGAGCACGCGTTTGACTATTTACTCAAGCCGATTGAAGAGAAGCGTCTGGAAAAAACGCTCACCCGTTTACGCCAGGAGCGAACCGTACAGGACGTCACGCTGCTGCCGGAAAACCAGCAGCCGCTGAAGTTTATCCCCTGCACCGGGCACAGCCGGATTTATCTTCTGCAGATGGATGATGTGGCGTTTGTCAGCAGCCGCCTGAGCGGGGTATTTGTCACCAGCGCGGAAGGGAACGAAGGGTTTACCGAGCTGACCCTGCGCACGCTGGAGAGCCGCACGCCGCTGATCCGCTGCCACCGCCAGTATCTGGTGAACATGGCGCACCTGAAGGAGATCCGCCTGGAAGATAACGGCCAGGCCGAGCTGGTGCTGCGTGCCGGGCAAACGGTACCCGTCAGCCGTCGCTATCTCAAGAGTTTGAAAGAGGCGATTGGCCTGTAAAACTGGTACACTGCGCGCCATTGCATCATCGACATTCGAAGGCTCTATGCTAAGTAACGATATTCTTCGTAGCCTGCGCTACACCCTGAAAGCAACCAATAACGACATGGTGCGCATTCTTGCGCTGTCGGACATGGAATCCACGTCTGCCGGTTTCGATACCTGGATGACCAAAGAAGATGAAGAGGGCTTCGTTCGCTGCCCGGACATCATTCTGTCGGGTTTCCTGAACGGTCTGATTTACGATAAGCGTGGCAAAGATCCGGCCGCGCCGGAGCTGGCGCTGGAGCGTCGCGTGAACAACAACACGGTGCTGAAAAAGCTGCGCATCGCGTTCTCGCTGAAAACGGACGATATTGTGGCGATCATGACGGAGCAAAAATACCGCGTATCCGTACCGGAAGTGACCGCCATGATGCGCGCGCCGGATCATAAAAACTACCGCGAGTGCGGCGATCAGTTTCTGCGTAACTTCCTGCGCGGGCTGACCCACCGGGTGCATCACCCGAAGGTGTAAAGGCGGTAGGGGGCGGCCTGATGCCCTCACCCCGACCCTCTCCCACGGGGAGAGGGAGAAAACAAAACGCCATAAAAAAAGCCGGAGATTATCTCCGGCTTTTTTGTTATTTCACCTGCTGGCCAGGCTTCGCGCCTTCGTCAGGGCTTAACAGGAAGATATCTTTCCCGCCGGGGCCTGCGGCCATCACCATCCCTTCAGAGATGCCGAAGCGCATTTTGCGCGGCGCCAGGTTCGCCACCATCACGGTCTGACGACCGATCAGCACCTGCGGATCCGGGTAGGCTGAACGGATGCCGGAGAAGACGTTACGCTTCTCGCCGCCCAGATCCAGCGTCAGGCGCAGCAGCTTGTCAGAACCTTCCACGAATTCCGCGTTTTCGATCAGCGCCACGCGCAGGTCGACTTTGGCGAAATCGTCAAAGGTAATGGTCTCCTGAATCGGATCGTCTGCCAGCGGGCCGGTCACCGGTGCCGCAGCCGCTTTAACCTCTTCTTTAGACGCTTCCACCAGGGCTTCAACCTGCTTCATCTCGATGCGGTTGTACAGCGCCTTGAAGGTGTTCACCTTGTGGCCGAGCAGCGGCTGCGCCATGGCATCCCAGGTCAGTTCGGTGTTCAGGAACGCTTCAGCGCGGGATGCCAGCTGCGGCAGAACCGGCTTCAGGTACGTCATCAGCACGCGGAACAGGTTGATGCCCATGGAGCAGATGGCCTGCAGATCGGCATCGCGACCTTCCTGTTTGGCGACAACCCACGGTGCCTGTTCGTCCACATAGCGGTTTGCCAGGTCGGCCAGCGCCATGATTTCGCGCACGGCTTTACCGAACTCACGGGTTTCCCAGGCTTCGCCAATGGTGGCTGCCGCGTCGGTAAAGGTTTTGTACAGGGCAGGGTCAGCCAGTTCAGCCGCCATCACGCCGTCAAAACGCTTGGCGATAAAGCCCGCGTTACGGGAGGCCAGGTTTACCACCTTGTTGACGATGTCCGCGTTCACGCGCTGCACGAAATCTTCCAGGTTCAGGTCGATATCGTCGATGCGGGAAGAGAGCTTCGCGGTGTAGTAGTAGCGCAGGCTGTCCGCGTCGAAGTGGTTCAGCCAGGTGCTGGCCTTAATGAACGTCCCGCGAGACTTGGACATCTTCGCGCCGTTCACCGTCACGTAGCCGTGAACGAAAAGGTTGGTTGGCTTGCGGAAGTTGCTGCCTTCCAGCATCGCCGGCCAGAACAGGCTGTGGAAATAAACGATGTCTTTACCGATAAAGTGATACAGCTCGGCAGTAGAATCTTTCTTCCAGTATTCGTCGAAGCTGACGGTGTCGCCACGCTTGTCGCACAGGTTCTTGAAGGAGCCCATGTAGCCGATTGGCGCGTCCAGCCAGACGTAGAAATATTTGCCCGGCGCGTTCGGGATTTCAAAGCCGAAGTACGGCGCATCGCGGGAGATATCCCACTGCTGCAGGCCGGATTCGAACCACTCCTGCATTTTGTTCGCCACCTGTTCCTGCAGCGCGCCGCTGCGGGTCCACGCCTGCAGCATTTCGCTGAAGGACGGCAGGTCGAAGAAGAAGTGCTCGGAGTCACGCATGACGGGCGTGGCGCCGGATACCACGGATTTCGGCTCGATAAGCTCGGTCGGGCTGTAGGTCGCGCCGCACACTTCGCAGTTATCGCCGTACTGGTCCGGGGATTTACATTTCGGGCAGGTGCCTTTGACGAAACGGTCCGGCAGGAACATGCCTTTTTCCGGATCGTACAGCTGAGAGATGGTGCGGTTTTTGATAAAACCGTTCTCTTTCAGACGGGTGTAGATCAGCTCCGACAGTTCGCGGTTTTCGTCGCTGTGCGTGGAGTGATAGTTGTCATAGCTGATGTCAAAGCCAGCAAAATCAGTCTGATGCTCCTGACTCATTTCGGCAATCATCTGCTCCGGGGAGATCCCCAGCTGCTGCGCTTTCAGCATGATCGGCGTGCCGTGAGCATCGTCCGCACAGATGAAGTTAACCTCGTGGCCGCGCATTCGCTGGTAACGGACCCAGACATCAGCCTGGATATGCTCCAGCATGTGGCCGAGGTGGATTGAGCCGTTGGCGTACGGGAGTGCGCACGTTACCAGAATTTTCTTCGCGACTTGAGTCATAGTAGGCATTACTTCTTTTAACTGTGAAAAGGGTTTTTGATGTTACCCGAAAGGTAATAACTACGCCAAGTGATAAGGGCATTAATCCATAAATGAATAATTGTTACCTCTGGGGTAAACTTGGTAATTACACGTCTTTTTTCAGAACAACTACAAAGGAGTCGGGATGAGTTCTCAATCCCAGGCCAAATCACCGGAAGCCTTACGAGCAATGGTCGCCGGGACGCTGGCTAACTTTCAGCATCCAACCCTGAAGCACAATCTCACTACGCTGAAAGCGTTACACCACGTTGCCTGGCTGGACGATACCCTGCACATTGAGCTGCAGATGCCGTTCGTCTGGACCAGCGCTTTTGACGCGCTGAAAGAGCAGACCAGCTCTGAGCTGCTGCGTATTACCGGTGCGAAGGCGATCGACTGGAAGCTGAGCCACAGCATCGCCACGCTGAAGCGCGTGAAAAACCAGCCTGGCGTGAACGGCGTGAAAAATATCATTGCCGTCAGCTCGGGCAAGGGCGGGGTAGGGAAATCTTCTACCGCCGTTAACCTGGCGCTCGCGCTGGCAGCGGAAGGGGCAAAGGTCGGTATTCTGGATGCGGATATCTACGGTCCGTCTATTCCTAACATGCTGGGCGCGGAAAACCAGCGCCCCACCTCGCCGGACGGGACCCACATGGCGCCAATTATGGCGCACGGTCTGGCGACCAACTCCATCGGTTACCTGGTGACTGACGATAACGCCATGGTCTGGCGCGGCCCGATGGCCAGCAAAGCGCTGCTGCAGATGCTGCAGGAGACGATGTGGCCGGATCTGGATTATCTGGTGCTGGACATGCCGCCGGGCACCGGTGACATTCAGCTGACGCTGGCGCAGAACATTCCGGTCACGGGGGCGGTCGTCGTGACTACGCCGCAGGATATCGCGCTGATTGACGCCAAAAAAGGCATCGTGATGTTCGAGAAGGTGGAAGTGCCGGTGCTCGGTATCGTCGAGAACATGAGCGTGCACATCTGCAGCAACTGCGGTCACCACGAACCTATCTTCGGTACGGGTGGTGCAGAAAAACTGGCCGCGAAGTATCACACCCAGCTGCTGGGGCAGATGCCGCTGCACATTACCCTGCGTGAAGATCTGGACAGCGGAAAGCCCACGGTTGTCAGCCGTCCGGACAGCGAATTTGCGGAAATGTATCGCCAGCTGGCGGGACGCGTTGCGGCGCAGCTCTACTGGCAGGGCGAAATCATCCCGGGGGAAATCGCGTTCCGCGCGGTGTAATTCCTCAGCTCCTAATTGCCGGGTGGCGCTTCGCTTACCCGGCCTACAAATGGCACCATCACGTAGGTCGGGTAAGGCGAAGCCGCCACCCGACTTTAACTCAACCGATAGTGCATCAAATAATACTCTCCGTCCGGAGAATTACCCGTCGCCTCTATGTGCCAGCCGTGTCGCTGGTAAAACGCAATAGCCTGCGCATTCTTCACCAGACACTTAAGCGAACCCGTACTGGTAAAAGTCTTCTGTACGTGTTCAAGCAACTCATGCCCGACGCCCAGGCTCTGATACTGCGGATCGACAAACAGGTTGTGCAGGAAATTATCGTTCGTCCAGACGGAGGCAAAACCCAGGCGATGACCGTTCTGAACAGCAACCCAAATCACTTCGTCGCGGGTTGCCGCGTCAAAGTCTTCAAGCTGCCAGTCCGCGCTGTCCAGCCATGGCCAGGCTTCACGCCGGGCGTGGAGGTAGAGCGTGCGCAGGAAAGGGCGGTCGCTTTCCTGCCAGGGGCGAATCAGAATTGCGTTAGCGGTGATAGAAAATATCTCCATTGTAGGCTTTGTAGATCTTGCCATCAGCATCGCCGATCAGTACGTAGTTCTCACCCATGTAGGTCCAGTGGGTTCCGGCATCCGGAGCCGGCAGGTTACGCAGCTGATACTGTTTGATGGTGTACTCCGGCGTTTGGTACTGCGCCGGCGCCGTGTCGCCAATCTTGAATTTCGTAAAGTCAGCGATGAACTCTTGTTCTTCATAGGCCTTGATGCCCGATGGCGCAGCGGCCGTTTGCGGGGCAGCGAATGCGGATCCCGCCAGAGACAGTAATACACCCAGAAGCAGCAATTTACGCTTAGCCATTTTTTCTCCAGTGATATCGTTACAGATACTTTTCGTCTGCAGGTCGAGCAAAGCGGAGCAGACAGTCCATTTTAAGTATCAACGCAGGGTATGTTTGAGAAAAAATGTAACAAAAGTGGACGGTTTTGTGTAGTCAAACTGGATGATGTTTATCATTGTGGTGAATATTGCCTGTGCTTTATATTTTTAATATTTATTATTTCGATACTCGAACCTGAAAATAACTTTTTACGTCAAAATTGGACTGTAATACGAATGCTTTCCCACTGAAGGACATTTAATATTGCCTTCGGGCGAAGCGCGCTTACTACCTTTTTTACAAGATCAATCGTTTTTTTAGAGGCCAGTTGGCTTGCGCTTTATCATGCCGAAATTACATGCCGAAGTTGAATAAATAATTAAATTTCATGAGCTTATGTTGAGTTCATTTGCAAGCTTTACGATAAGCGCAACGTTAAAAAGAAAAAGTTATATAAATGAAAAGTACAACTGCATTTTCGCTGTTATTTCTCACCATTAGTCAGTTAACGGGATGTGTATTTTCCCCCGGACAGAACTTGAGCGTGTACGGGAAAAAAGTCAATACGGCGGAAGATGTTAATTATCAGCTTGATAAGCACGTGGAAATTTTTCCACTGACGCCGGGGTTGATTGAAAAGCTGCGTCCAACCGTATCGAAATCTCAGGCAAATCCTAATCTGGATGAGCAGATCAAAAACTGGGAATACCGTATTGGCACAGGCGACATCCTGACGGTCACCGTCTGGGATCACCCTGAATTAACAACGCCCGCGGGACAATATCGTAGTGCGAGCGATGCCGGCAACTGGGTCAACGCCGATGGTACGCTCTTTTATCCCTACGTCGGTAAGCTGCGGGTGGCGGGAAAAACGGTTTCACAGGTACGTGAAGAGATTACATCTCGACTGGATAAAGTCATTGAGAGCCCGCAGGTGGACGTCAGCGTTGCCGCCTTCCGTTCCCAAAAAGCCTATGTCACCGGAGAGGTCGAAAAATCAGGCCAGCAACCCATAACCAATATTCCGCTGACGGTGATGGATGCGGTTAACGCCGCTGGCGGTCTTTCTGCGGATGCCGACTGGCGTAACGTCGTGCTGACGCATGATGGCAAGGACTCCCGCCTTTCGCTCTATGCACTGATGCAGCATGGCGATTTGATGCAAAATAAGCTGCTTTATTCAGGCGATATCCTGTTTATTCCCCGAAACGACGCGCTGAAAGTGTTCGTGATGGGCGAGGTGGTTAAACAGAGCACGCTTAAGATGGATCGTAGCGGCATGACGCTGGCCGAAGCCCTGGGCAATGCCGGTGGGCTTAACCAAAATATGGCTGATGCAACCGGCATTTTTGTTATCAGGCAGGTAACGGAAAAAGGCGACACGGGCAAAATTGCCAACATCTATCAACTCAATGCGGAAGATGCCTCAGCCATGGTGCTGGGTACGGAATTCCAGCTGGAACCGTATGACATTGTCTACGTCACCACGGCACCGTTATCACGCTGGAATCGCGTGATCTCCCAGCTGGTGCCTACCATCAGCGGCGTCCATGACCTGACCGAAACCGTTCGTTACATCAGATCGTGGCCGCAGTAATGTTCCAGTCAATCTTAGTGGTCTGCACCGGCAATATTTGCCGTTCACCAATTGGTGAGCGGCTGTTGCGACAGCAATTACCCGGCAAGCAGGTGAACTCGGCAGGTATTTTGGGGCTTGAGGGGCATCCGGCGGATGCGGCTGCGCAGGCTGTGGCCCGGCGTCATGGTGTTTCGCTGGAGGGGCATATTGCCCGCAAGGTGACGCGTAACCTGTTGCAACAAGCCGATTTGATCCTGGTGATGGGGCCGGAACACCTCCGTTTCATTGCCACAATGGCCCCGGAGAACCGGGGAAAATCGCTGCTCTTTGGACAATGGCTGGACATCAGGGACATTCCCGACCCTTACAACAAAAGTCGTGAAGCCTATGAATATGTTTTCGAGCAATTGGGAAAAGCCAGTCAGGAATGGGCTCGTCGTTTGAGTCAATAAGGAATGAAGCCGTTATGTCGTCTTCTAAATCAGAAAAATATAAGGCTGCGACACCGCAGAATAATGAGATCGATCTTCTTCAGTTGCTTGCTGAGATGTTTGATCACCGGGTGACGATCGCGTGTGTCACGCTCCTGCTCACGGTATGTGCGGGGATATATGCGTTCAGCGCCACGCCAGTTTATCAGGCTGATGCCCTGATACAGGTTGAAGCGAAGCAGAATAACTCACTGCTCAAGAACCTGACTCCGTTCGGGCCCGATCTCTCACCTGACGTCGCGCCAGAACTTTTACTCCTTAAATCACGGATGATCCTGGGAGAAACCATCGATCAATTAGGGTTGACGTACTACGTCAAGCGGCGCGTGTTTCCCGTCATCGGGCCTTTGTTAGAATACGTGCAGGGACGTAAATCCGCTGAAATAACGATCGGCGCGCTGACTATTCCCCTTCTGGAAGGTAAGCCACAAACGCTTTTACTTACCGTACGGGAGAAAGGGCGATATCGTCTTGAGGGAAAAACGCTTGAAGCAGACGGCATCGTGGGGAAAACGCTGCTTAAAAATGGATTATCGCTTCTGGTGACATCCCTCAGCGCGGAACCAGGCACCCAATTTACCCTCGAAACCGTCTCAAGGCTTGACGCCATCAACGCCATTCAGAACAGGCTTACGGTTGTTGAGTCGGCGAAACAGAGCGGTATGATCTCATTAACGTTAATGGGTGAAGACCCCGCCAGGATCGCCACGGTACTTAATACCATTGCTGAAAATTTTCTCAGTCAGAATATTGCGCGCCAGGAAGCGAAAGATTCCCGCAGCCTCACGTTCTTACAGGATCAATTACCTAAGATCAGCCGGGAACTGGATGAAGCCGAAGCGCGACTGAATGCCTACAGAGAGCAACGCGATTCTGTCGACTTATCTCTGGAGGCGAAGTCAGTCCTCGATCAGGTAGTTAACGTGGAAAACCAGCTTAACGAGCTGACGTTCCGCGAAGCAGAGGTTTCCCAGCTTTTCAAAAAGGACCATCCCACCTACCGTGCCTTGCGGGAGAAGAAACAAACGCTTGAGCGGGAGCGTGCGCGCCTGAACAATCGCGTTTCATCCATGCCTTCCACGCAGCAGGAAATCTTACGCCTGAGTCGTGACGTTGAATCCGGGCGTACCATATATCTGCAGCTGCTGACGCGTCAGCAAGAGCTGAGTATATCGCGCTCCAGCGCTATCGGGAACGTGCGGATCATTGACCCCGCCATGACGCAGCCAGAGCCGATCAAACCGCGCAAAGCACTCATTATCGTACTGGGCATGCTGATCGGGTTGATGCTTTCTGCCGGAACGGTTTTAGTGCGCTCAGCCTTTAATCGGGGCATTACCTCGTCTGAACAACTGGAAGTGCAGGGGATACCGCTTCTGGCGACGCTTCCGCGCTCGGTATGGCTCTGGAAAAAAACGCACCTGCGCAGGAAAACCCTGTTTGCTTCCCGATGGAAGCACAGGACGTCGAATGTTCCTTTTTTGCCCGTTGACCGCCCGGCAGATATGTTTGTCGAGGCAGTGCGCGGGCTGCGCACCAGTCTGCATTTTACCATGATGGATGCCACAAACCGGATCGTCGTGGTGTCTGGCCCCACGCAGGACTGCGGAAAGACGCTGGTCAGTACTTCACTGGCGTCGATTGCCGCTCAGGCCGGACAGCGAGTGCTGTTTATTGACGCTGATATGCGCAAGGGATATGTCCACAATGTTTTCCAACTGCGCAATCATCGGGGATTATCCTGCGTGCTCGGAGGAGCCGTTGAGTGGCAGGAGGCGGTTCAACGCGTTGAAAAAGGCGGTTTTGATGTATTGACCTGCGGACCCCAACCTTCACATCCCGTTGAGCTGCTCATGAGTGAACGCTTCCAGGCCGTAATGTCGCAGATAGACAAACTGTATGACATCGTGATTGTCGACACCCCACCCGTGCTTGCCGTAACGGATGCCTTGCTGATAGCCAGAGCAGCGGCGACCACGCTTCTGGTCGCCCGCTTTGGTAAAACCAGCGTCAAGGAGATCGAGAACTGCCTGAAGCGTCTGCAGCAGATGGGTGTGCAGGTGAATGGCGCGATCCTCAATGATATCGTGAAATCGGCTGCGCTCTATTACAACTCGGGATATAGCCATTACGACTACGGTTATACCCAAGAGTATACCTGACGCGACATTTCTTTACAGCGTGATGGCGTATTGCCCGTTAAGATGACCTTCGTTGAAACATGAGGTCACAATGGATAACCGCAAAATCAGTCGACTGCGCCGCTGGGCGCGGGAAGGGATCATACTCGTTCTGCTGATGCTGGCCGTAGTGTGGGGAGTTGATCGGTATCGAAAACCGACACTCCCCGCCAGTTTTAGTGCAACACCGATGCAGAGCATCGACGGCAATATTCACGATATCGCGGCGCTGAGCCAGGAACGCCCGCTGCTGATTTACGTCTGGGCCACCTGGTGCAGCATTTGCCGTTACACGACGCCTTCGGTCAATAAACTGGCGAAAGAGGGGGGCAACGTCGTAAGCATTGCCATGCGTTCCGGCGATAACGCAAAGCTTGCGCGCTGGGTTGAAAAGAAACAGCTGAAAATGCCGGTGATCAACGATGAAAACGGTGCGTTGTCGCAGCAGTGGCAGGTGAGCGTCACGCCGACGCTGGTCATTGTGTCGAAGGGTAATGTGGTCAGCACCACGACGGGCTGGACGAGTTACTGGGGATTAAAATTAAGGATGTGGTGGGCAGGCGTATAAAAATAACCCCTCTCCCGGCGGAAGAGGGGTGTTGTAATTACTTAGCCAGAACTTCCTGCGCGGTGCGCTCAACCAGAGACAGCAGGATTTTAATATCTTCCAGCGTCACGGTTGGGTTCAGCAGCGTCAGCTTCAGGCAGGTGACGCCGTTGTGCTCGGTCACACCAACGTTCGCACGGCCGGATTCCAGCAGCGCATCACCAATTTTCTGGTTCAGCAGAGCGATGCCCGCGTCATCCATCTGCACCTTTCCGCGGAAGCGGAACAGAACGCTTGCCAGCTGTGGCTGCATAACCAGTTCCAGAGCAGGCTGCTCTTTCACGTAGGCTGCAACCTGCTGCGCCAGGGTCACGCCGTGGTCGATGATCGCCGCGTAATGCTCCTGACCCAGCGCTTCCAGGCTCATCCACAGCTTCAGCGCGTCAAAACGACGGGTGGTCTGCAGAGATTTGGACACCAGGTTTGGCACACCCGCTTCTTCGTCGAACTCGGAGTTCAGGTAGGCCGCCTGATAGCGCATCAGCTCATAGTGACGCGCTTCTTTCAGCAGGAACGCGCCGCAGCTGATGGTCTGGAAGAACTGCTTGTGGAAGTCCAGGGTGACGGAATCCACCAGCTCGATGCCGTCCAGGTAGTGACGATACTGCTCAGACATCAGCAGCGCGCCGCCCCAGGCCGCATCAACGTGTACCCAGATGTTCTGCTTCGCGGCCAGCTCTGCAATCGCACGCAGCGGGTCGATAGCACCGGCATCGGTGGTACCTGCCGTTGCGACGATCGCCAGAATCTGCTCGCCGTTCGCGTTGCACTGTTCGATTTTCGCCGCCAGATCGGTCAGATCCATCCGGGAGAATTCGTCCGTTTTCACCTGCACGACGGACTGGTAGCCCAGACCCATCAGCGCCATGTTTTTCTGCACGGAGAAGTGTGCGTTTTCAGAGCACAGCACGCGAATTTTACGCAGATCGCCGACCAGGCCGTCCTGCTGAACGGAGTGACCCTGACGCGCGAAGAACGCATCGCGAGCCAGCATCAGGCCCATCAGGTTGCTCTGGGTGCCGCCGCTGGTGAAGACACCTGCGTCGCCGACCTGATAACCCACGCGGGTACGCAGCCACTCGATCAGTTTGATCTCGATAATGGTTGCGGACGGGCTTTGATCCCAGGAGTCCATACTCTGGTTAGTAGCGTTGATCAGCACTTCCGCCGCCTGGCTTACCACCAGGCTTGGGCAGTGCAGGTGCGCCACACACTGCGGGTGATGAACGGACAAGCTGTCTTTCAGGAAGAACTCCACGGCGCGTTCAATCGCCGCTTCGTTGCCCAGCCCTTTCGGGTTGAAATCCAGCTTAATACGGTCGCGCAGCTCTGCGACCGTTTTGCCCTGGTACATCTCAGGCTGTTTCAGCCACTGCATCACAGCCTGAGTGCTTTGTTCGATCGCCTGCTGGTAAGCTTCAATGCTCTGCGCAGAGGAGAACAAAATTGGGTTTGAATCAGACATCGTAATCAATAACTCCGGTTACGCCGGGCGAACGCCCGCAGCAAGCAGTGCCTGCTCAAATTTATCCAGGAAGATTTTCAGCTCTTCGTCGCTGATCAGCAGAGACGGCAGCAGACGCAGAACGATACCGTTACGGCCGCCGCGCTCCAGAATCAGACCGGCTTCGAAGCACTTCTTCTGAATCAGTGCAGACAGCTCGCCGTCGCCCGGGAAGCAGCCCATGTGGTCAGCGGCTTCGTGTGGCTTAACGATCTCAATACCGATCATCATGCCCAGACCGCGCACGTGGCCGATAACAGGATAGCGTTTCGCCATCTCTTTCAGCTGGCCTTTCAGCCATTCGCCCTGAGCGGCAACTTTGCCCGCGATGTTCTGATCTTTCAGGATTTTCAGCGTGGTCAGGCCGGTCGCCATCGCCAGCTGGTTGCCGCGGAAGGTACCGGTGTGGTGACCTGGCGCCCATGCGTCGAACTGCTTTTTAATACCGAGAACGGCCAGCGGCAGACCGCCACCTACGGCTTTAGACATCACGATGATGTCTGGCTCAATGCCTGCGTGTTCGAAGGCGAAGAATTTACCGGTACGGGCAAAGCCAGCCTGAACTTCGTCGAGGATAAGCAGAATGCCGTGTTCCTGAGTCACTTTACGGATGCGCTGCAGCCACTCTGCCGGAGCCGGGTTCACGCCGCCTTCGCCCTGAACGGCTTCCAGAATCACCGCAGCAGGTTTACGCACGCCGCTTTCAACGTCGTTGATCAGGTTATCGAAGTAGTACGTCAGCGCTTTCACGCCCGCTTCACCACCGATACCCAGCGGGCAACGGTACTCGTGCGGGTAAGGCATGAACTGCACTTCTGGCATCATACCGTCAACCGCTTCTTTCGGAGACAGGTTGCCGGTCACGGACAGCGCGCCGTGGGTCATACCGTGGTAACCACCAGAGAAGCTGATGATACCGCTACGACCGGTCACTTTTTTCGCCAGCTTCAGCGCCGCTTCAACGGCGTCAGCACCGGATGGCCCGGTGAACTGCAGGCAGTACTCTTTGCCCTGACCAGGCAGCAGAGAGAGCAGGTATTCAGAAAACGCGTCTTTAAGAGGCGTAGTCAGATCCAGGGTATGTAACGGCAAGCCGCTGGTAATGACATTTTGGATGCTTTTCAGCACATCAGGATGGTTATGGCCAAGCGCAAGGGTCCCCGCGCCTGCTAAACAGTCAAGGTATTCTTTATTATCTGCATCGGTGATCCACACGCCTTCTGCTTTAGTGATGGCTAAAGGCAGTTTGCGCGGATAACTCCTGACGTTAGATTCAAACTCGGCCTGACGGGCCAGATAGGTTTCGTTGCTTTTGTGGGCATCTACGGTGTCAATACGGACTTTATCCGTCATCATATCACTCCTACAACCGCCGCTTCGTTATGAGCCACGATTGAATAAAAAGTTAAAAAACAGATGGGGGCCTGAAAAAAACGCCGCCAATATAGAGCCTTTTGCCACGGGGCTCAATGGTTAATTTGTTTACTGTTTTGTGACATGGCGCTCAGGGGAGAGGATATCCCCTTTTTAAGAAAGAAAATTGCACTTTATGGTAAAGAAAAACAGACTGTTACGTGTGTTCTGCCCTGACTGTAAATTCATAAAAAAGAGTGTGACAAATCGTGCCATTCGCTGACCAAAAAGGAGGCAGACAGCCTCCTTGTTCGCTTTATTTCTGCGACACCTGCAAAATGCCGTGGTTACGCCCCGTCGTCTTATTCCAGGACGCCGCCGTAATGCCGTTCTCATTAAGGCTTAGCGATATAACAAAACCATTACCGTGAATCTCATAGAAATGAGCATTCAGACGTTTCACGATGGCCTTTTTGCCGTTAATGGTGGCGTTAAAAAAGCCGTTTGAAATCGTGGCGTTAACCGCATCCGATGTGAAAGTGGCTTCACGCAAAGGGTCGTGGACCGCAGCAGTTGTGTGCTGTGCCGTATTTTGGGCTTTTGTTTTGTGAATATCACAAGAGCCGTCATTCGCGTTCATCTCAGTGCATCCTGAACGTTCTAATTGAGCACGATAGTGCGCGTTAATCGCATGAGCCGGTGTTATCGCTACCGTCAACATCAGTGCAATCCATATTAATTGAGTTTTCATGGCTAAACTTTTGTTCACCTTATAAAACGCACAGATAATAGGAGACGTACATCATGCCGATCCAAATACCGACGCCAATGAGCATCAGATACAGGGTCGCTGAAATAATGATATGTCTGAGCATGTTTTTTCTGTCATCGCTATTCTTGCCGGAGGCAAGCAGGTTATTAACTTAATGGCGTAAGTTAATAATGCTTAAGTTGTATTTCGTTAAAAGCCCATTCCGACGCCAACTGACGCTCCCATATTATTGGCGGTATCATCAGAGAAGCTCACTTTCGCGATCACATGTGAACTAAAGTTAACGGATGCCCCAACGGCAAGGGCGCTTTCACTATTGTATGTGGCTCCGCCAGCAGAGAACATAACATGCTGATTCGTTTGTACCTGCGGTAATCCAGCCATCGCCATGGCACCTGAAATACCGGCATTAGCTTGCTTCTTATTATTATCTACTTCATCGTGCAGTGATTTAAATTGCTGGTTGGTATTGTTATTCATTGCCTGTAACGTCTGTTTCGTTGCCAGCAGATCCTGTGCGGTGGCGGTAACTGCCTGGGTATTATTAGCCACTTTAGTTTGTGTTGCTGCGTCTACCTGCATGTGCGTCACGGTGGTCGTCACGCCATCTTTGCCATCTACGCCGTTAGTGGGTTTAGGAGCACTTTCCAGGCTATCAAGACGGTTATCTTGCACTTTGTTAACGTTTTCCATATCGATAATTTCTGTGCCGTTCGTCATAACGCCCTGTAAAGCCGCATCGCTTTTTTGATTGGCGGTATCTGCAAGCGCACCAGCAAGCAAGGCTTTTTGGTAAGCGTCATTTGTGGCTTGCTCAATAACCAAAACACCTAATTTAGTGGATTGAAGGTCGCTATCCACCTGCGTTAAGCGATTTTCAGTTGAGAGATCGCGAGCAATGCTATCGACCCTGTTTTGCGTAATTTGGTCTTGATGGTCATTCACAATATCTGTGATTGATGCGTCATCCCAAACGGCAGCAGCAGCGTTGGTAATATTCACGGCGCTACCGGCGACCACCCCAAATACAAAAACAGGAATAACAGATTTATTGAAAATTTTCATTCGAAGGACTCACATCATTAACGTATTAAAAAACAAAATTAAGCAGAACAGTTTTGGCTTTAGTGGCATGTGGATATCTGTATTTCCGTATGTCAAAACAGAATATTCAATGCCCGGACCTTTTTTAGTGGCGTGAATAAACTATCGATTAAACCCAAATTGATGATTTTGATCTAAATCATAAATGATATGAATAAATGAAAGGGCAGGGTGCGGTATCGAGGAGGTTTATTTAATGTATACATTAACTTATGGATTATGCGATAAATCCAGGGAAGCGTTAACCTATTGATCAAAGTACAAATGTTTAATAGAGTTAAATAAATTAATACTGTCTTATTCTTTCATGCGAAAGAAGTTTATCTATCTTATAAAAGCGGAATGAGCACGTAATAAAAAATAAAAATAATAGTCTCAGCAAAAGTACGTAATAAAGTTTTTCAATAACGCATTAACAATTACTGAACCAGAATTAACTAAAGCGTAATAAATGTTGGCAAATGACGGGAAAGAGCGCCTGGAGATTTCCGCTGTGACAAACGGTGTGATAAATCGAAACTCCTTGCGCCTGGCCTGGGGGCGCGGTTACACTACATAACGTTAATGATTTTTATAACTCACTGTTTTAAAAGTATTTTGACTCGGGGTGCCCTTCTTTGTGAAGGCTGAGAAATACCCGTATTACCTGATCTGGATAATGCCAGCGTAGGGAAGTCAGATGCCTTCCAGGTCATCGCTTCTTCACGCAAGGCAGGAGCGAAACCATGCAGCCTGACCTGCTTGATTTACACGTTTTACACCACTTCCGAACCCGTTCTCCGCTGACCCACTGTATGACCAACGATGTCGTACAGACCTTTACGGCCAACGTTTTGCTGGCGCTTGGCGCCTCACCCGCGATGGTGATTGAGGCCGAAGAGGCTGAACAGTTTGCCGGCATCGCCGATGCGCTGCTGATTAACGTTGGCACGCTGACCTCGCCGCGCGCCCAGTCGATGCGTCGGGCAATAGAAAGTGCGGTGGCGGCAGGCAAGCCCTGGACGCTGGACCCGGTTGCTGCGGGCGCCCTGACGTTCCGCACCCGTTTTTGCCATCAAATCCTTGCTCTGAAACCAGCCGCCATTCGCGGCAATGCCTCCGAGATTCTCGCCCTTGCCGGAATGAGCGCGGGCGGGCGCGGCGTCGATACAACCGATACCGCAGCCAGCGCGGTGCCTGCTGCGCAGGCGCTGGCTCGCCAGACCAATGCCGTTGTGGTCGTCACCGGCGAGGTGGATTACATCACCGACGGACAACGCACACGCACGGTAACGGGCGGCGATCCGTTGATGACGCGCGTAGTGGGAACCGGATGCGCGCTTTCTGCCGTTGTGGCGGCGAGCTGCTCGCTACCGGGCGACCGGATGGATAATGTCGCTGCCGCCTGCGGATGGATGAAGCGGGCCGGAACGGTGGCCGTTGCGCAGTCACGTGGGCCTGGCAGTTTTGCCAGCGCGTTTCTGGATGCGCTCTATACGCTGGAGGAGCAGGCATGAAGCGGATTAACGCCCTGACCATTGCCGGCACCGATCCCAGCGGCGGCGCGGGTATCCAGGCCGATCTCAAAACCTTCTCGGCCCTTGGCGCGTACGGCTGCTCGGTCATTACCGCGCTGGTGGCGCAAAACACGCGCGGCGTGCAGTCGGTCTACCGTATCGAGCCGGATTTTGTTGCCGCGCAGCTGGATTCAGTGTTCAGCGATGTGCGCATCGATACCACCAAGATCGGCATGCTGGCGGAGACGGATATTGTGGAGGCGGTGGCCGAGCGGCTTAAACGCTATCAGGTGCAAAACGTGGTGCTGGATACCGTCATGCTAGCAAAAAGCGGCGACCCGCTGCTCTCCACCTCCGCCGTGGAGACGCTGCGTACAAAGCTACTGCCGCAGGTGGCGCTTATCACGCCCAATCTGCCGGAAGCCGCCGCGCTGTTAGGCACATCGCATGCGCAAACTGAACGCGAGATGAAAGCGCAGGGAAACGCGCTGCTGGCGATGGGCTGCGGGGCGGTGCTGATGAAGGGCGGTCATCTGGATGATGCTGAAAGCCCGGACTGGCTCTTTACCCGCGACGGCGAAGTACGTTTTACCGCTCCGCGCGTGCAGACCAAAAACACCCACGGCACGGGCTGCACGCTCTCCGCCGCGCTGGCGGCGCTGCGCCCGCGGCATGAAGGCTGGGCCGATACGGTGCGCGAAGCGAAAAACTGGCTCTCGGCGGCGCTGGCAAAAGCCGATACTCTGGAAGTGGGTCACGGTATTGGGCCGGTTCATCATTTTCATGCATGGTGGTAACCCAGTATACTGGCAGGAAACACCACGCCTGAGAAAACAGAGATGGAACAAGCGCATACCCGGTTAATCGCTCAACTGAATGAACGGATCGCCGCGCCTGACAACACGCCGCTGTACCTGAAATTTGCCGAAACGGTAAAAAACGCGGTGCGCAGCGGGGTGCTGGAGCACGGGAATATTTTGCCCGGCGAGCGCGATCTGAGCCAGTTAACCGGGGTGTCGCGCATCACCGTGCGAAAGGCGATGCAGGCGCTCGAGGAAGAGGGCGTGGTCACCCGCTCCCGTGGCTATGGCACCCAAATCAACAATATCTTTGAATATTCGCTGAAAGAGGCGCGCGGTTTTTCCCAGCAGGTAGTGCTGCGCGGCCAAAAGCCTAATACGCTGTGGGTCAACAAGCGGGTGGTGAAATGCCCGGAAGAGGTCGCAAATCACCTGTCTATACCTCCGGAAAGCGAGGTCTTTTTGCTCAAGCGCATTCGCTATGTGGATGACGATGCTGTGTCGATTGAAGAGTCCTGGGTGCCGGTCGGGCTCATTCCCGATCCGGATGCGATTGGCATTTCGCTGTATGACTACTTCCGCAGTCAGAATATTTTCCCGCAGCGCACCCGTTCACGGGTTAGCGCCCGCATGCCGGACAGCGAGTTTCAGGCGCACATTAAAATGGACGAAAAAATACCGGTGCTGGTGATCAAGCAGGTCGCGCTTGACCAACAGCACCGGCCGATTGAGTACAGCATCAGCTACTGCCGCAGCGATCTATACGTCTTTGTGTGCGAGGAATAATTCGTCGCGAGTCGGGGCGCAGTCCCCGCCGCGGTGGCTGACCACCCAGGACGCCACGGCATTCCCCAGCAGAACGGCGTCTGCCAGTGACCATCCCGCCGCCAGCCCGGCAAGCGTGCCGCCCGCGTGGCTGTCGCCAGCGCCAATGGTGTCCACAACCGTCGCCGGGAACGCCGGAACAACGCCCGCATCGTCGCCGTCATACCACGCGGCACCGTCTTTATCATGACGCACAATCAGCGCGGCGCCGAAGCGCTGCTGCCACTCCGCACCCAGGTTTTCAGCCGCTACGCCCAGTCGTTCGGCTGCGATCTCTGCTTCCTGACGATTAAGCGACACGATCGGCCTGCAGGCCATAATCCGCGCCATCAGCGCGTCGGGAATATCCGCGATGCGGGGGCCGAAATCGATAAATGCCGTCACGTCCTGTAATCCCTCCAGCCAGCGCGTCAGCAGCTCGCCGCACGGTGAGGCCAGCTGATAGCCGGATAAATAGACCAGGCTGTTCGACGGGATGTTAAGCACATCAAGCCAGCGCTGCTGCCACTGGTTCTCCACGCCGCTAAAGGACATAAAGGTGCGCTCGCCGTCTGGCTCCACCAGCGCCAGGCACCAGCCGTTGTCGCCGGTTTCGGCCTCGATGGCGCTGTGCAGATCCTGCTTCGCCATGGCGTTGCGAATAATATCCGCCCAGACGCCGTGACCGACGGGCAGGGCGTTTTGCGACGCAATGCCGAGCCGTTTCAGAGCGATGGCAATGTTTAGCGCGCAGCCGCCAATATTCACGCCCTGCTGTTTGAGTTCGATATCGCACCCGCGCCAGGGCAGGGCGTAGGCGTCGGCGATGACGTCAATCACCGCCGCGCCCAGCACCGTCACCGGGCGCGCGGCGTGCAGGGTGTCGAGACGTTGGGCAAACGAATTCATACGCCCTCCCTTTGCTCCCGGTAGTGCAGCAGTTTCGCGCAATAGTGGTCGAAATCGAGCCGGTTTACGGCGTCGAGCTCGGCCTTCAGCGCCGGGTCAATGGCCTGGACGCCGTGGAGCGCGCCGCAGATGGCCGTCGCCATCGCGCCAATGGTGTCGGTATCGCCGCCCAGGTTGGCGCATAAAATGGCGCAGCGGTTTGGGTCGGTTCCCGCCAGTTCGACCATCGCAATGGCCGCCGGAACGGACTCAATGGTGCTGGTTCCGGCCCCCACGAGCTGGTAAACCTGCTCGCTGGCGGACTCAACCCCGTTGGCTTCCCGCACGGTCTTAAGCGCCAGCTCAATACGTGCCGCCAGCGATGCGCTGAAGGTGGTGGTTTTCGCCTCCTGCGCATAGCGGGCGATACCCGGCAGCGCATCGACGATGTTCTGCCAGCTTTCGCCGTCGATAGCGCGGGAAACCGCCCAGGCAATCACCACCGCGCCGGCAATGGCGAGGTCCGATTTATGGGTCGGGCTGGAGGCCAGCGCCACCTGCTCAACAAAGTGTTCCAGACGCGTGGCCGGGAGCAGGCAGCCCAGCGGGGAGGCGCGCATCGCTGCCCCGTTAGTCACGCCGTTGTTGTCCAGTTCGCTAACCGGCTTGCCGTCGCGAATCGCGTTAAGCGCGATTTTGGAGGTCGGGCCGAGCACGTTCTTATTAAACGCGTCAAAATCGAGCGCCCAGCGCAGAATATGCTTGCCGATAACGTCCGCGTTAATCTCCCCGTCGCACTCGATGAGCGCGTCCGCCAGGCACAGCGCCATTGAGGTATCGTCGGTGAACTCTGCCTGTTTGAAATAGCAGGCCGCATTATTCTCTGCCGGGCCGGGTAAAAAGCGGTCGATCCAGCCGAAATGCGCCTTGACGCGCTTTCTCGGCCACAGCTCCGACGGCATACCCATCGCATCCCCTAACGCCTGCCCGTAAAGGGCACCGAGAATACGTTCTTGTTTCATTTAACTTCCCCTTGTGTCAGCGCGGCATCGCCATCAACCACCGCAATGGCGGCGATCTCTTTATCCGATTCGCGGAAAAACAGCATAAACAGCACGGCAATCACGGCAATCATGATTGCACCAAACGTCCACATTCCGGCCCAGTTGAAGGTCAGCCCATTCACCGGCTCTTTGTATGCGAACATTTTTTCCATCATCACGCCGCCCAGGCGGTAACCCAGCAGGCTACCAAAGCCCTGACAGCACAGCGTAATCAGGCCCTGCGCGGCGGTGCGCATGTGCACCGGCGCTTTTTTGTCCACGTAGATGTACGCGGTGACGTAATAGAAGTCGTAGCTCACGCCGTGCAGCAGAATGCCGAGGAACAGCAGGGCGTAGGTGAAGTACTGTTCCGCTCCGCCGTAAACAAAGAACCCGTAGCGGATGGCGGCGGTGATCAGCCCCAGCAGCAAGACCTTCTTAATACCAAAGCGTTTGGTAAAGAACGGCAGGGCGAGCATAAAGAAGATTTCGGAGAACTGGCCGAGCGTCATCCAGCCGGTGGCGTTTTTCATCCCCACTTCGGTGAGATAGCCGTTGGCGAAGATGTAATAGAAGGCCAGCGGCATGGCGAACAGGAACGAGCAGAAGAAGAACACCAGGAAGTTTCTGTCGCGCAGCAGGATCAGCGCGTCCAGCCCGAGCATCACTTTGAAATCCATCTTGCCGGTACTTTTCGGCGGCGTATTCGGCAGGAACAGGGCAAACACGCCGAGCAGGGCGGAGCTGGCTGCCGTCATCAGCAGCGGGATGTTGGTGTCGGAAATATCGCTGTAGCCCAGCATCTGCGGCAGGAACCCGCACGCCAGCCCGGAGGCGATCCAGCAGATGGTACCCATCACACGGATGCGCGGGAAATCGGCCTCGACGTCGTCCACGTTGGCAAAGGCGATACTGTTGGTCAGCGCGATAGTTGGCATATAGGTCAGGGAGTAAACCAGCAGCAGCGGGAAGAAGGTGCTGAACTGGGTTTGCTGTGCGGCGAAGTACATCAGAATGGCTCCGGCGAACATCAGCACTGACAGCACTTTCTGCGCGGCGAAGAAGCGGTCCGTCAGCGAGCCGACCAGAATCGGCGAGAGGATCGCGGCAATGGCGGTACAGGCGTAAGACCAGCCGATTTCCCCGGCGGTAAAACCGCTTTTGCTCAGCCACAGCCACAGCGGCACAAACCACGCGCCCCAGATAAACCATTCAACAAACATCATGAATGACAGTTGGACTTTCGTTTTCATTTTTTAATCCTGCATGTCAGAGAGGGTACGCCTTTAACATACCACTCAATAATACCTTTTAAATACCTTTGTGGTGATTGTTTGATCAATGTAACAGTTTTGTTGTACACGAATCGAGCCAGCAGATTGTGCTGAAAAAAAAAGCAAAGAGTGGAAAATCTGTTAAGTCGGTACCAGGCTTAGTCTGCCCATAAAAGATGGGACTGGATAAACACACACCGACACGACGTCGGACTTACGGGAGTATCACATGACTGATATTGCGCAGTTGCTTGGCAAAGACGCCGACAGCCTTTTACAGCATCGTTGTATGACCATTCCAGCCGACCAGCTGTATCTGCCTGGTCACGACTACGTTGACCGCGTGATGATCGATAACAACCGTCCGCCTGCGGTCCTGCGAAATATGCAGACGCTCTACAACACCGGGCGGCTCGGCGGCACCGGGTATCTCTCTATTCTGCCGGTGGACCAGGGCGTAGAGCACTCCGCGGGCGCCTCTTTTGCGGCGAACCCGCTCTACTTCGATCCGAAGAACATTGTTGAGCTGGCGATTGAAGCGGGCTGTAACTGCGTGGCCTCTACCTACGGCGTGCTGGCCTCGGTTTCGCGTCGCTATGCCCACCGCATTCCGTTCCTTGTGAAGCTGAACCACAACGAAACCCTTAGCTATCCAACCGAATATGACCAAACCCTCTACGCCAGCGTCGAGCAGGCGTTCAACATGGGCGCGGTGGCGGTAGGGGCGACGATTTACTTCGGCTCTGAACAGTCCCGCCGTCAGATTGAAGAGATCTCCGCGGCGTTTGAGCGCGCGCACGAGCTGGGCATGGTCACCGTGCTGTGGGCATATCTGCGCAACAACGCGTTCAAGAAAGACGGCGTGGATTACCACGTGTCGGCCGACCTGACCGGGCAGGCGAACCACCTGGCGGCGACCATCGGCGCGGATATCGTGAAGCAGAAAATGGCCGAGAATAACGGCGGCTACAAAGCGGTGAACTTTGGCTACACCGACGATCGCGTTTACAGCAAGCTGACCAGCGATAACCCGATCGACCTGGTGCGCTACCAGCTGGCGAACTGCTACATGGGCCGCGCGGGGCTGATCAACTCCGGCGGCGCGGCGGGCGGTGATACCGACCTGTCAGACGCGGTGCGTACGGCGGTTATTAACAAACGCGCGGGCGGTATGGGGCTGATCCTTGGCCGCAAGGCGTTTAAGAAATCGATGGCCGACGGCGTGAAGCTGATCAATGCGGTTCAGGACGTCTATCTTGACAGCAAAGTCACGATTGCCTGACGGCTCCATCTCCCTCTCCCCGGTGGGAGAGGGTTGGGTGAGGGCATCATTGCTCACCGTGTGATACATCAGCGCAAAAGCACGCAGTCCGGCGGCAGCCTGCACTGCAGCGCGCCGGGCAATACCTCAATGCGGAACTGCGTTCCGCTCAGCGGCTCTCCGTCGAGGTTAAAGGTCATCCCGTGCGGCGCATTCACTTCAAACCACGCCGATTTCCCGGCGATGATATTTGGACTCTCTTCCGGCTGCGTCAGCGTGGTAAACAGCGCGGGCAGCAGGCCGTCGCCCGTGAAAATACGCAGCTGGAGCTGACTGTCATTAATCAGCGCCTCCGGGCAGAGCTGCTGTCCGCCGCCCGCCTGACGCCCGTTGCCAATCCCAATCACCAGCGCATCACCCTGCCACTGAAAATCCTCGCCGCGAATTTCGCAGCGGTCAGGCTTGAGGGTGTCCATACGCATCAGGCCGTGGATCAGGTATGACACGCCGCCCAGCGCCGCCTTCAGCTTTTCCGGCGTTTCGCTGGTGATGCGCGTGCCAAACCCGCCCGTCGCCATATTGATAAAGCAGGTTTTATCATTCACCTGCGCAATATCCACAGCGGTGGCCTTGCCGAGGATCGCCAGCTGGAGCGCTTTCTCCAGCTCTTCCGGGATCCCGGCGCTGGTGGCAAAATCATTGGCGGTGCCGAGCGGTAAAATACCCATCACCGGCCGGTTTGCCGGGGGCAGGTCGATAAGCGCTGACGCAATCTCATTGATGGTGCCATCGCCGCCGCCGGAAATGATGGTGCTGACGCCAAGCCCGAGGGCTTCATTGATATAGCGTGCCGCGTCGCCTTTTTCCCACGTCACCCTGACGTGAATGCGCGCGCCGTCATCGCGCAAACCCTGAATTGCCTGACGCAACAGATCGTTGCCCGCGCTTTTGCCATTGAGAATCAATAAACTGTCTGGATAGGTTGCCATCCGCGCTGCTCCCTTTTTTAGCGTTAGTAAGAGTGTATAGCAGAGAGGAAAAAAGCGGGTAAGAACAGGATGAAAGGAACAAAATATGCCCGAAAGCGCGTTACACTCCAGCGATGATAGTAACGTAATCACAGGAAAGTGATGATGAATAAAATTTTGGTAAGCGCGTGCCTGATGGGCTTTAAGGTTCGTTATAACGGAAGTGAAAAAGCGCGAATGAACGGGCTGCTCGCTCGCTGGCAGCAGGAAAAGCGTCTGGTGATCCACTGCCCTGAACTTGCGGCCGGGATGCCTGTCCCTCGTCCTCCGGCAGAGATTATGTCCGCTGATGGCAAAGACGTAATGCACGGGCAAGCCAGAATTAGTGAAAATACAGGGCAGGATGTGACTGAGCAGTATCAGCTTGCAGCCTGGCTCGCGCTACGCGCTGCTCAGGAGTCGGGGTGTAGCGCAGCGCTATTAACCGATGGCAGCCCCACGTGCGGCAGTCAGTTTATTTATGACGGATCTTTTCGCGGGATCCATAAAGCGGGGAGGGGTGTGGCTGCATCGTTGCTCGCAGAGCATGGGATAACCGTGTTCTCTGAGGGGCAAATCGACGAGCTTATTGCCTGGATTGAGGAGAGAGAAGGCAAAAAATAAGCCCGCGTAAGGGAGATTACGCAGGCTAAGGAGGTGGTTCCTGGTACAGCTAGCATTTATGGGTTATGTTTTTCAGCGGGGGGATAATACCCGTATTGAACGAAGCGGTATGTGATCCGATTCTAAGAATTATCCCAGCGCGAAAAAATTTCCCTGATTAACTATTTGCCGTGTGGGTTTCGGGTGCTTTCACCGTTGAAGTTACGCATCAATAGCGCAAACTTCAGCTCCACCTCTTCCGGAACCGGCAGCCAGACGGTATGCCCGTCGCCCGGCGCCACGTCAATCGCCTCGCCTTTGCCGTTTTCCAGATGCTCCAGCGTAAAGTTCATGTTGCCCTGCGGGGTCATCAGCTCCAGGCTGTCGCCTTTGGTGAACTTGTTTTTCACCGCGACGGCCGCCAGCGCGCCTTTGCGCTCGCCGGTAAAGTCACCGACAAACTGCTGGCGCTCGGAAACGGAGTAGCCGTGCTCGTAGTTCTGGTAGTCATCGTGAGTATGACGACGCAGGAAGCCCTCGGTATAGCCGCGGTGCGCCAGGCCTTCCAGGGTTTCCAGCAGGCTGGTATCGAACGGTTTACCGGCCGCCGCATCGTCGATGGCTTTGCGGTACACCTGCGCGGTACGCGCGCAGTAGTAATAGGATTTGGTGCGGCCTTCGATCTTCAGAGAGTGCACGCCCATCTGCGTCAGACGCTCGACGTGGGCGATGGCGCGCAGATCTTTCGAGTTCATGATGTAGGTGCCGTGCTCGTCTTCAAAGGCGGTCATGTACTCGCCCGGACGTTTGGCTTCTTCAATCATAAACACGCTGTCGGTTGGCGCGCCGATGCCCAGCGTCGGCTCAACGTTAGTCACCGGGATAGGCTCGTGCTTATGCACGATATTACCGACGTCATCCTCTTTGCCTTCCTGGACGTTATATTCCCAGCGGCAGGCGTTGGTGCAGGTGCCCTGGTTCGGGTCGCGCTTGTTGATATAGCCGGAGAGCAGGCAGCGGCCGGAGTAGGCCATGCACAGCGCGCCGTGAACGAAGATTTCGATTTCCATATCCGGCACCTGGGTGCGGATCTCTTCGATCTCTTCCAGAGACAGTTCGCGGGACAGGATGACGCGGGTCAGCCCCATCTGCTTCCAGAACTTCACCGTTGCCCAGTTGACGGCGTTAGCCTGGACGGAGAGGTGAATATCCATCTCCGGGAAGTTCTCCCGAACCAGCATGATTAAACCCGGGTCCGACATGATCAGCGCGTCCGGCCCCATATCCACCACCGGCTTCAGGTCGCGGATGAACGTCTTCAGCTTGGCGTTGTGCGGCGCGATGTTCACGACCACGTAGAATTTTTTGCCCAGGGCATGCGCTTCGTTGATGCCGAGCTGCAGGTTCTCGTGGTTGAATTCGTTGTTGCGCACGCGCAGCGAGTAGCGCGGCTGGCCCGCATAAACGGCGTCGGCACCATAGGCGAAAGCGTAACGCATATTTTGCAGCGTTCCCGCCGGGGAAAGGAGTTCCGGTTTAAACATGTTTGTTCTCGTTCTGATGACAGGTCAGATCCGCGTGCACCAGGTGCAGCGGTAAGGGGAGATCCCCCACTTTAAGGGCGGGCATTGTAGCGCCGCGGGGCAGGGAGGTAAAGCGTCGAGTCGTATCACCGCCCATCCGGCGTGTACGCATATTTTTAGGTATTGTCTTTACCATCTGGCTTGAAAGACCGAGGCAATGCCGTTTCCCGCTTTCAGTACAAGCGTGGACTGAACGTCATTGCTTTTGCTTAATTCGAATCAACCAGATACAGGAAAACTAACTGATATTGAGATCGTGTATAACTTTTGAGCGTCATCAAGTCGTCTGTTCAGGAACCTATCTGAATACGTAGCTTGATTAATGAAGAGAAAAAGACGGAATCTGTTTATGAACCGTTACCATTTGTCAGGGGAAGAGTATGGCGAGGCTGGATTTCTGTGAACTTGCTTCTGCAAGCGCAGATACTGCAGATAGCGACCAATTTGAGAAGTTCGCAAAAATATTCATGGAAAAAATTTTGGGAGGGATTGTAACTAAAGGCCCAAGCCGGGGAGCGGATGGTGGCATAGATATACGGGTTGAGTTTGATATTGCCGGATGTCGAATTGCCAAACTTGTTAGCTGCAAACACTACGCTCCTTCTAAAAAGTCCGTTGGTCGCAGTGATGAAGAGGACATTCAGGACAGACTTGCTGAATTTGAATGTGATGAGTTTGTTGGATTTTATTCCACCATTGCATCGTCCGGGCTTGAGCAAAAACTGGAGCGACTGAAAGCTAAAAAAGGGATTTTGTACCAGATTTATAATTCAGAGGATATTGAAACCTTATTACTGGAAAATCATGCGGGCTTTCAGTTAGCAAAGCGTTTTTTTCCTCGTTCAGTACAAAATATATTACCACAATTTATTGCTCTACTGCCCACCTTCACATCCTGTGACGCAGTGCGTCATTCTTCAGGTTGGATAGTCCCGGATGTTTATAGTGACTACGAGCCACGGGTCTACGCCTGTAATGCTAATTTAGCTGCACAGTATGCAAATGAGAAGGCGATGAATGATATCCATGAACCTATGTTCTTGCAGGCATGGAAAGATGCCGTCCATATGTTTTCAGATTATTTCATTATCCCTGCTACCGGTATTAACAGTGTAAGCAATATTAATGAATTACCACCGGACTGGGAAACTTCAGACGATATAATAAATTTATCCGCCGGGAAACGATGGGCACTTTTGGCTATCTGGAGTTTTTTTGATGATAAAAAGGTTAATGCTATTTTGAAGAAAATGCATAAACATCCTTCTCAGCAAGATTTGAACGTTATTAGCTTCGCTTTCCTGGCGATGATAACTGGCACCGAGCGTCGCGATGTATTAGCGCGACTTTTTGCTTATGCTACACCTTTTCGTTCCTGGTAAGGCCACAGTTTTAATGTCTGGAGTCTCTGCCCCGCAGTGCTGCGGGGCAATATTCTCACATTATCCTGCACGCATCCGCTTCCCAGCGATACCCCACGCCGTACACCGCGCGGATAAACGACTGCTCGGCGTCCAGCGCCTCCAGCTTGCGGCGCAGGTTTTTGATGTGGCTGTCGATGGTGCGGTCGGTCACGACGCGGTAATCGTCATACAGGTGGTTCAGCAGCTGCTCGCGGGAGAACACTTTTCCCGGCTCGTGGGAGAGGGTTTTCAGCAGGCGGAACTCCGCAGGCGTCAGGTCCAGCAGCTTGCTGCGCCAGCTCGCCTGGAAGCGGCTTTCGTCGACAATCAGCGGGCTTTCGGCATCGAGCACCTGAAGCTCGCGCTGCGGCCTGCAGCGGCGCAGAATGGTTTTCACGCGGGCGACCACTTCACGCGGGCTGTAGGGTTTGCAGATGTAATCGTCCGCACCAATTTCGAGCCCCAGCAGGCGGTCAATCTCTTCAATTTTGGCGGTGACCATGACGATCGGCACGTCGGAGAAGCGACGAATTTCCCGGCACAGGGTCAGACCGTCAACGCCCGGCAGCATCAAATCCAGCAGGATCAGATCCGGCGGGATCTGGCGCACGTATGCCAGCACTTTATCGCCGTGGCTGATCAGCGATGGAGCGTAGCTGGCCGCGCGTAAATAGTCGATCAGCAGCTGCCCAAGCTTCGGCTCGTCTTCCACAATCAAAATGCGCGGCGTGTTTTCGTCAATCGGTAACTCGGTCATACTTCTCTCGATAAATCCCGTTCCAGAGGTAACTCTACTGTAATGCTAACCCCGCCAAAAGGCGAATGGGCGGCGCGGATCGTGCCATTATGCGCCTCGACGATGTTAACGCAAATCGCCAGCCCCAGTCCGGAACCGCCGCTGGCGCGGTTACGGGAGCCTTCGGTACGGTAGAAACGTTCAAACAGTTTTTCCAGCTGCGCGTCCTGCACGCCGGGGGCGGAGTCCGCGAAGGTGAGGGCAAAGCGCCCGTTTTCCTGCCTGCCGGAGATATGCAGCCCGCCGCCGCTGTCGGTGTAGCGCAGGCTGTTTTCCAGCAGGTTATTGAACAGCTGCATCAGCCGGTCTTTGTCGCCAAACACCACCGCGCTGTCCGGCAGGGAGAGATCGATTTTCAGGTTGCGGCTGGCAAACCGCTCGCGGAAGGCGCCGCTGATCACTTCCAGAATGTTAATCACGTCCACTGGCGCCTTCTGGTAGGCCAGCGCGCCTTCATCGGACATGGAGAGCTGGTGGAGATCGTCCACCAGCTTGGTGAGCGTGCCCACCTCCGCCTGCAGAGAGGCCACCGATTCAGGCGTAAACTGGCGCACGCCGTCCTGGATGGCCTCCAGCTCGCCGCGCAGCACCGCCAGCGGCGTGCGCAGCTCGTGGGAAATATCGGCCATAAAGTCGCGGCGCATCTGCTGGTTCTTCTCCAGCGTGCTGGCAAGCTGGTTAAAATCCTGAGCCAGCTTGCCCAGTTCGTCCTGGCTGCGGGTATCGACGCGGGTGGTAAAATCCCCGGCGGCCAGCTTGTGCGTGCCTTCCACCAGTCTTTTCACCGGGGCGAGCAGACCGCGCGCCAGCGGGAAGGTGGCGAGCGCGGCGAGCAGGGTGGAGAGGGCGACAATCAGCCAGCTTGTCCGGCGCTGCTGACGGTCAAAGTTGATGTCGGTGTTGCGCGTCAGGCGCTCCACCGGAGAGGCGATAACCCAGCCGACAGTGGCATTGTTGACTTTAATCGCACGACGGGTGCCGTCCGGCGGGATCGGCGCACGCGGACCCACTAGCGTGCGCATGTCCTGGTCAATCACCCAGAACTGGGTGCGCCAGCCGTGCGGCGGCATGCCCGGCCCCGGGCGATCGTCACCGGTATCGTGCTCCAGCGAGCGCAGGATCTGGAAAATAAAGCGGTCGTTATTGCGCAGAAAACGCCAGTTGCCGTGCTGGGCGTACTGTTCACTCAGCGCATCGCTTAAGCCCTGTAAACGCTGTTCATTGCCATGCTTGATGTAATCAATAAAACCGCGCTCAAAGCTGATCCGCACCGCCCAGTGCATGGTGATCAGCAGGACGATACAGGTGGCAAATATCGCCACGAAGAGCTTGCCGGTAATGCCCGGACGCCAGAATTTCATGAGCCACTCCTTTTGCCGCGCCTAATCACGACGTTCTTGCTGGTATCATCCGGCACTCTGGCGAAGATGAAAGCGGGCAGGGCGATGATGACCGCCATGCTTAAATAGGTATACAAAAAGACCTGATGCGCCACCGGCGTGTCGACGCTGAGATGGTGCTGGCCGTACATGCCGAGCAGTAAACCGGCGATGGTCACCCCGACGCTCATCGAGAGCTGCATGATCATCGACAGCAGGCTATTGCCGCTGCTCGCCAGATCGTCCGTCAGATCCTTCAGCGTCAGGGTATTCATCGACGAGAAGCGCATGGAGTTGACGATCCCCTGGCAGAACAGCACCAGCGGCAGAACGTAGTACCAGCCCATCAGCGCCACGGCCATAAACAGCAGGCTCACCAGCGCCAGCCCCAGCGTGGCGGTCACCAGCACGTGACGGTAGCCAAAGCGGTTCACCACCTGCACCACGATGCGCTTCATTCCCATGCTGCCGAGCACCATCGGGATCATCATCAGGCCCGCGTGGAACGGCGAAAATCCCATTCCGATTTGCAGGAAAACGGGCGTCATAAACGGCAGCATGCCGCTGCCGACGCGCCCGGCGAAGCTGCCGAACAGGCCAAGGCGGTAGGTAGGATTTTTAAATAAGTTCAGGCTGAAGAGCGCCTTATCGTTACCTCTGGCATGCCACAGGTACCACAGTATGGCGGTAACGCCGAGCGCGATCAGGAGCCCGAGCGTCAGGGGCGAAATCCCCAGCCCCTTTTGCCCGTCGAGCGCCAGGGTCAGCGTGGCCATGCCCGCCGCCAGCAGGATAAAGCCAAAGAAATCAAAACGCCGGGTCTGCATTTTATAGTTCGGCATCAGCGTCAGGGTGGCGATGGCGCCGATGATGCCAACAGGAAGATTGATTAAGAAAATCCAGTGCCAGGAGGCGTACTCCACCAGAATGCCGCCGAGCGCCGGGCCCAGCAGCGGCCCCACCTGGCCGGGCAGGGTCACAAAGGTCATCGCCGCCATGTACTGCTCGCGCGGCACGATCTTCATCACCGTTAGCCGCCCGACGGGCACCATCATCGCCCCGCCGACGCCCTGCAGCACGCGTGCCATCACCAGCTGGTCGAGGGTGTTGGCCTGGGCGCAAAACAGCGAGCCGGTGGTAAACAGCACGATGGCGGTAAAGAAGATATTGCGCACGCCCACTTTGTCCGCCAGCCAGCCGCTGGCTGGCAGCATGACGGCTACCGTCAGCACGTAGGAGACAATCACCATATGCATATGCAGCGGGCTCTCCCCCAGGCTTTTCGCCATGGAGGGGAGGGCGGTGTTGACGATGGTCGTATCCAGCGACTGCATAAAGAAGCCGAAAGCGACTATCCAAAGCTGCCAGCGAACGTTAGCGGGAAGATCGGTCATTTACTCGGTCACCGTGGTTCTGTTTTTACGCGAAAAGCGCAGCCGCAGGCGGTCGAAGAACAGATAGACCACCGGCGTGGTGTACAGCGTTAGCAGCTGGCTCATGACCAGGCCGCCGACGATGGTGATCCCCAGCGGCTGGCGCAGCTCTGAGCCGTCGCCGCCCGAGATAACCAGCGGCAGTGCGCCAAACAGCGCCGCCAGGGTGGTCATCATGATCGGACGAAAACGCAGCAGGCAGGCCTGGAAGATGGCCTCTTCCGGCGACAGATTGCCGTTGCGCTGGGCGTCCAGGGCGAAATCCACCATCATGATCGCGTTTTTCTTCACGATGCCGATCAACAGCATGATCCCAATGAGCGCGATCAGGCTGAACGGCGCGCCGAACAGCTCCAGCGCCAGCAGCGCCCCCACGCCCGCCGACGGCAGCGTCGAGAGAATGGTCAGCGGGTGAACGTAGCTCTCGTACAGCACGCCCAGCACAATATAAACCGTGGCGATGGCGGCCAGAATCAAAATCACCTGCGAGTTCATCGTCTCCTGGAACACCTGCGCGGTGCCGGCAAAGCTGCCGCGCACGGTGGACGGCACGCCAAGCTGCGTCATCGCGCGGTTGATTGCGTCGCTGGCTTCAGAAAGCGACGAACCGGCGGGCAGGTTAAAGGAGATGGTCGACGCCGCCGACAGCCCCTGATGGTTCACCGACAGCGGCGCGTTGGCAGGCTGCCAGCTGGCAAAGTAGGAGAGCGGAATCGCCTTGCCGTCGTTGTTAATCACAAACATTTTGTCCAGAGCGCTGATGTCCTGGGTGTAGCGCGGATCAACTTCCATCACCACCTTGTACTGGTTCATCGGCTGGTAGATGGTGGAGATCTCGCGCTGGCCGAAGGCGTTGTTCAGCAGGCTGTTGGCGGCTTCAACGTTAATGCCCAGCCGCGACATGGTTTCGCGGTCGTAGGTCAGGGCCATCTCGGCGCCGTTGTCCTGCTGATCGGAGTTGACGTCCGCCAGCTCCGGCAGGGCGGCCAGCGCCTTGCGGATCTTCGGCTCCCACTCGCGCAGGGCGGCTAAATCGTCCGAGAGCAACGTGTACTGATAGCTGGCGTTCGCCTGACGGCCGCCGACGCGGATGTCCTGAACGGCCATCAAAAACAGGTTTGCCCCCGGCTCTTTGGCGAGCTTCACCCGCAGGCGGTCAATCACCTGCTGGGCGGTTTCGTTGCGCTCGCCGCGCGGTTTCAGGGTAATAAACATCATCCCGCTGTTAACGCGTGACCCGCCGGTAAAGCCGGTGACGTTATCCACGGCTTTGTCTTCACGAATGATCTTCATAAAGTCCTGCAGCTTGCCGCGCATCGCCTGGAACGAAATGCTCTGGTCCGCCTGAATCCCCCCCATCAGCACGCCGGTGTCCTGCTCGGGGAAGAAGGTTTTCGGTATGGTGATGTACATCCAGACGTTGAGCACGATGGTGCCGATCAGCACCAGGCCGACCAGCCGGGTATGGTTCAGCACCCACTTCAGCGATTTGCCGTAGCCTTCCTGCATCGCCATCAGGAGGCGACCAAAGCCTTTGCGGCGCGGCTGCGAATGGGGCTTGCTGCGCTTGAGCATCCAGCCGCACATCATTGGCGTCAGCGTAAGGGAGATAACCAGCGAAATCCCGATGGCGACGGAGAGGGTGACGGCGAACTCGCGCAGCAGCCGGCCCGGCAGCCCGCCCATCAGCAGCAGCGGCAGGAATACCGCCACCAGCGACAGGCTCATGGAGAGCACCGTAAAGCCCACCTCGCGCGTGCCCTGCAGCGCGGCCTGCAGCGGCTTCACGCCCGCTTCCAGGTGGCGGGAAATGTTTTCCAGCACCACGATGGCGTCATCCACCACGAAGCCCGTCGCTATCGTCAGGGCCATCAGCGACAGGTTGTTGAGGCTAAACCCGCACAGGTACATGGCGGCAAAGGTACCGATCAGCGAGACCGGCACGGCCACCGCCGGGATAAGCGTCGCGCGACCGGATCGCAGGAACAGGAAGACCACCAGGATCACCAGCGCGACGGAGATAATCAGCGTTTGCTCCACCTCTTCAAGCGAGGCGCGAATGGTCGGGGAGCGATCCTGGGCAATTTGCAGATCGATTGCTGCCGGGATGGTCTCCTGCAGGTCCGGAAGACGGGCGCGAATGCTGTTCACCGTCTCAATAATGTTCGCTTCCGGCAGCTTGCGGATCATCAGCAGAATGGCCGGTTTCGCGTTGGTCATCCCGGCGTTACGCACGTCCTGCACCGAGTCGGTGACGCTGGCGACGTCGCTCAAGCGCACCGCCGCGCCGTTGTTGTAGTGAATAATGAGCGGCTGATATTCCGCGGCGGTTTTCAGCTCGTCGTTGGTGTGGATTTGCCAGCGGTGGCTACCGTCCTCAATCGCCCCCTGCGGTTTGCGGACGTTGGCCGTGCTGATGGCGGAGCGCACGTCATCCAGCGACACGCCCTGGTTGAACAGCGCCTGCGGGTTTAGGCCGACGCGCACGGCGGGCAGGGAGCTCCCGCCGACGCTCACGTCACCGACGCCGTTAATTTGTGAGATTGTCTGCGCCAGCTGGGTAGACGCAAAGTCGTAAAGCTGCCCCTGCGAATACGTATCCGAGGTCAGCGTCAGGATCATGATCGGCGCATCGGACGGGTTGGCCTTGCGGTAGGTTGGGCGGCTCGGCATCCCGCTCGGCAGCAGGCTTTGTGCGGCGTTGATGGCCGCCTGCACGTCGCGCGCCGCACCGTTAATATCCCGGTCGAAGCTGAACTCCAGAATGATGCGCGTGCTGCCCAGCGAGCTGCTGGAGGTCATCTCGTTGACCCCCGCAATCCGCCCGAGCGAGCGCTCCAGCGGCGTGGCAACCGACGAGGCCATGGTCTCCGGTGACGCGCCCGGCAGCGAGGCGCTGACCATGATCACCGGGAAATCCACCTGCGGCAGAGGCGCTACCGGCAGCAGCCGGAAGCCCAGCACGCCGCAGAGGGTAATGGCGAGCGAGATTAAAATCGTCGCCACCGGGCGATAAATGAAGAGGGCGAAAAACTTCACTTATGCCTCCTCTTCACGTTTCGGGAAGCGGCTTTTGGTCCACAGCGCCAGGCGGTCAAACAGCAGGTAGATAACCGGCGTAGTGAAGAGCGTGAGCACCTGGCTTACCAGCAGACCGCCGACCATGCCGATACCCAGCGGACGGCGCAGCTCCGCGCCAACGCCGGTGCTGAGCATCAGCGGCAGCGCGCCCAGCAGGGCGGCCAGCGTCGTCATCAGGATTGGACGAAAACGCAGCAGACAGGCCTGGAAGATGGCGTCGCGCGGCGACATGCCCTGCTCGCGCTCGGCGGCCAGGGCAAAGTCGATCATCATGATGGCGTTCTTCTTCACGATCCCGATAAGCAAGATAATGCCGATGATGGCAATGACGTCCAGCTCGCTGCCCGCCAGCATCAGTGCCAGCAGCGCCCCCACGCCCGCCGTCGGCAGGGTAGAGAGGATGGTGATCGGGTGGATAAAGCTTTCGTACAGCACGCCGAGCACGATGTACATCGCCACGACCGCCGCGACGATAAGCCAGATGGTGTTACCCAGCGCGGCCTGAAACGCCAGCGTGCTGCCCTGGAACTGGGTCTGAATATCGGACGGGAAGCTGAGCTCTTTTTCAGCAGCCTGAATGGCCTCTACCGCTTCGCCGAGAGAATAATTGTCCGGCACGTTGAAGGAGATGGTGGTGGACGGGAACTGATCCAGATGGTTAATCGACAGCGGGGTATAGCGTTCTTCCACCGTGGCGATAGCGCTCAGCGGCACAATGCCGCCGTCTTTGCTGGTCAGGCGCACCGAGTCCAGCCCCGCCAGGCCGGGCGTGTTCTCCGTGTTGTGCTCCAGCACCACGCGATACTGGTTCGCCTGGGTGTAGATGGTGGAGATCAGGCGCTGACCGAAGGCGTTGTACAGGGCGTTGTCCACATCCGACATGGTAATGCCCAGGCGGCTGGCGGTATCGCGGTTGACGTTCACGTATGCCGCCAGCCCTTTGTCCTGCCAGTCGCTGCTGACGTCGGCGAGCTGCGGCAGGGTGTTAAGCTTATTCACCAGCTGCGGCACCCAGGTGCTGAGCGCGTCCAGCGAGGTGGCCTGCAGCGTGAACTGGTACTGCGTGCGGCTGACCTGGGTATCAATGGTCAAATCCTGAATCGGCTGCAGGTAAAGCTCAACGCCCGGCACCCGCGCGACGGCGTTTTGCAGACGCTCAATGACGGCGTTGACGCGATCGTCGCGTTCATCCAGCGGCTTGAGGTTGATCTGCAGACGCGCGCTGTTGAGCGACGGGTTGGTGCCGTCGACGCCCACGTAGGAGGTCAGACTCTCGACCGCCGGATCCTTCATGATGATTTCGGACACCTGCTGCTGGCGCTGGGCCATACTGGCGAAGGAGACCGACTGCGGGGCCTGAAGCGTGCCCTGAATAATGCCGTTGTCCTGAATCGGGAAGAAGCCTTTCGGAATGAAAATCCACAGCATCACGCTGAGCGCCAGGGTTCCCAGCGCCACGCCGAGCGTGGCCCACGGATGGTTCAGGACTTTCGCCAGCACGCGTCCGTAGGCGGCAATAATCCGCTCGAACATGCGCTCGGAGGCGCGCGAGAAGCGGTTTTGCTTGCGAAGGGACTCGTGGCTCAGCATGCGGGCGCACATCATTGGCGTCAGGGTCAGCGACACCACGGCGGAGATCAAAATGGCGACCGCCAGCGTCACGGCAAACTCGCGGAACAGACGCCCGACGATATCGCCCATAAACAGCAGCGGGATCAGCACCGCAATCAGCGAGAAGGTCAGCGAGATAATGGTAAAGCCGATTTCGCCCGCGCCCTTCAGCGCGGCCGACAGCGGCTTTTCGCCTTTCTCGATATAGCGCGAAATGTTCTCGATAACGACGATGGCGTCATCCACCACGAACCCGGTGGCGATGGTGAGCGCCATCAGCGTCAGGTTGTTAATCGAAAAATCGAGGAACACCATCACCGCAAAGGTTCCGACCAGCGAGAGCGGCACGGCGACGGCGGGAATAATGGTTGCCGGGACGTTACGCAGGAACAGATAGATGATCATGACCACCAGCGCAATCGCCAGCATCAGCTCAAACTGGGTGTCGGTGACCGACGCGCGAATGTTCGTGGTACGGTCGGAAAGCACCTTCACGCTGACCGATTTCGGCAGGCTTTCGATCAGCTGCGGCAGCATGGTGCGGATGCTGTCGGCGGTTTCGATGATGTTAGCGCCCGGCTGGCGCTGCACGTTCATCACGATCGCCTGCTGCCTGTTGGCCCAGGCGCCGAGCCAGCTGTTTTCCGCGCCTTGCTCCACGGTCGCCACGTCGCCCAGACGCACCGGGGCGCCGTTCTGGTAAGCAATAATCAGCTGACGGTATTCATCGGCGGACTGCATCTGATCGTTGGCAGAGAGCGTCACGGCGCGGGTGGGACCGTCCAGCGAGCCTTTTGCCGAGTTAACGTTGGCGCTGCTGATGGCGGTGCGGATGGTTTCGCTGGTCAGCCCCAGCGCGGCAATCGCCTGCGCGTTAAGCTTCACGCGTACGGCGGGGCGCTGGCCGCCCGCCAGCGTGACGAGGCCGACGCCGGAGACCTGAGAAATTTTCTGCGCCACGCGCGTTTCGACCATGTCTTCGACCTGGGTCATCGGCATGGCGGAGGAGGTGACGGCCAGCGTCATGATCGGCGGATCCGCCGGGTTCACCTTGCTGTAGACCGGCGGGTTAGGCAGGTCGGACGGCAGCAGGTTGGTGGCGGCGTTGATGGCGGCCTGTACTTCCTGCTCGGCGACGTCCAGCGACAGCGTCAGCTGGAACTGCAGCGTCACGACGGATGCCCCGCCGGAACTCTGGGAGGACATCTGTTTTAGCCCGGACATCTGCCCAAACTGGCGCTCCAGCGGCGCGGTAATGGCGGACGTCACCACGTCCGGGCTGGCGCCGGGATAGAGTGTGACAACCTGAATCGTTGGGTAATCCACCTCCGGTAGCGCCGACACGGGCAGGAAGCGATAGCCGATAATCCCGGCGAGCAGGATCGCCACCATCAGCAGCGTGGTGGCGACAGGACGGAGGATAAACAGGCGTGACGGCCCGCCTGTAGAGCCTGGGGGCATAACCTGCATCAGGATTTCGCTCCCTGTTTCGCAGGTTCAACCACTTCCACTTTAGCCCCTTCGGTCAGACGGTCAATGCCGTCGGTGACCACGCGGTCGCCTGCGGAAAGGCCGGCGGCGATGACCACCGTCTGGCTGTCCTGGATACCGGTTTTCACCAGGTGCTTGCTGACCTTATTGTCGCTGTTAAGTACCCAGACGAAGTTACCTTCGTTACCCATCTGCAGGGCAGCCGTTGGGATCACCACCGCGTTCTCTTCGGTGGCGACCAGCATGCGCGCGTTGACGAACTGGTTCGGGAAGAGGGCATCGTCCTGATTGTTAAAGCGCGCCTTCAGCTTGATGGTGCCGGTGGTGGTGTCGATCTGGTTATCCAGACTGAGCAGGGAACCTTCGCTCAGCTTCTGCCTGTTGCTGCGGTGCCAGGCTTCCACCACCAGACCTTTACCGGCTTTTTGCGCCTGCACCACGGTCGCGATTTCGCTTTCCGGCAGGGTAAAGACTAAATCAATCGGGTGAGTCTGGGTGATCACCACGATGCCCGTGGTGTCGCCGCTGGAGATCTGGTTGCCGATATCGACCTGCTTCAGGCCCACGCGTCCGTCAATCGGCGCGGTGATGCGGCTCCAGTCCAGCTGCAGCTGTGCGCTGGCGACGGCGGCCTCGTCGGCTTTGATGGTACCCTGCGTTTCGCTGACCAGCGACTGCTGGGTGTCCAGCTCCTGACGAGACACGAGGTTGGTTTTCACCAGCTGCTGGTAGCGGGCCAAATCGCGACGGGCGTTGGCGAGCGTGGCTTTGTCCTTCGCGAGCTGCCCCTGCGCCTGGGCGAGGGCGACCTTAAACTGGCTCGGGTCGATTTCCGCCAGCAGATCGCCCGCTTTAACCTGCTGACCTTCCTGGAAGTGAATGGCCATCAGCTGACCGTCGACGCGGCTGCGCACCGTCACGGTGTTGGCGGCGGTAATGGTTCCGAGACCGGTAAGGTAGCGAGGAACGGCTTTATTCACTGCCGTCGCCGCCTGTACCGGCGCCAGCGCGCCGCCGCGCATGCCGTGACGCCCTCCGCCTGCCGGGCGCTGTGCCTGACTATTGGCACCGGCGGGGGCTGCGGAGTTCGCGGATTGACTGTGCCAGTACCAGGCGGCGGCAAGGACCACCACAATGATGCCAGCGGCGATTGCCCAGCGGGATTTGTTACTGCCTTTCATCGTTATACGTTCTCATCCTGAAGACTTCGGGGAATGATACTAGTTTAGTCAGCTAACACAGCGGAAAAATGGAGGAAATATGGAAGACTGTCAGGAATGGTCTGAATGGAGGTAAACGCAAAACGGCAACATCCGTTGCCGTTTTTTGTGTTTTCTCCCTCTCCCTGTGGGAGAGGGCCGGGGTGAGGGCACCAGAACGCACCGCAACAATGCTAGCTAAACATCACCTGCGCCCAGCGCGCCAGCCCGGCGGTGACGGAGCCAAAGTCATCCCCACCGGCAATCGGAATGCCCGGCAGCTGTTCCGCCAGCGCTTTCTTGATCAGCGGCGAACGGGCGCTCCCTCCGGTCAGGTAAATCACGTCCGGCTTCTCTTTGCCGTTCTCCAGCGCCAGCTGCACCTGCTCCAGAATACGCTGCAGCGGCTGCGCGAGAGCCGCCTCCAGCCCGTCCTGCGAAATCGCGGTGGCCAGTTCGTCGCTGATAAACGGCAAGGAGACCGCATGCTCAGCGCGATCGGAAAGGGCAATTTTGCTCTCTTCGGCAGTCCGCACCACGCGATAGCTCAGGCGCTGACGCCACACTTTGTACAGCAGGGCGACTTTTTCGGCATCCTGCGCGTCGCGCACCAGATCGTTCAGGAAGCGGCCGTTCGCGGTGCTGTAAAAATCACTCTGCGCAGGTACGTCGTTAATGGCAATCGCGTTCCACCACGGCAGGATCGGCAGGGCGATGCCTTTTTCCGTCTGACCGCCCATGCCGAGCAGCGGCATCAGGCTCTTGAATGCCAGCGCGATATCGAGATCGTTACCGCCTACGCGGCAGCCGCTGTGCCCGAGCAGGCTATTTTCGCGATCGCGACGGTTATGCCACTGCGGTCCCATCAGCAGCAGCGAGCAGTCCGTTGTGCCGCCGCCGATATCCACGACTAATACGCGCTTCTCTTCCGTCAGCGTGGCTTCAAAATCCAGCCCCGCGGCAACCGGCTCATACTGGAACACCACGTCGCGGAAGCCTGCGCGGTGCGCCGCGCGTTCAAGGATCCCCTGCGCCTGCTGGTTGGCCTCATCGCCGCCCAGCCCCTGGAAGTTGATCGGGCGGCCAATGACCGCCTGGGTAATCGCATCGGAGACCTGCGTCTGTGCCTGATTGCGAATATGCAGCATCATCGCGCACACCAGGTCTTCGAACATCGCCACCTGCTGCGGCTTCAGCCCGCTGGCGCCGAGGAAGGATTTTGGCGACTTAACGAAGTAAACTTCTTCAGGATCTTCAATGTAGTGCCCGAGCGAAGAGAGGCCGAACTGCACGCTGGAGGGCGTAACGTCGATGTCTTCCTCGCGGTTAAAGCTGACCGCCCGGCGCAGCAGCTCCTGGGTCTCCGCCGCCGTGGCCGGAACCTGATGGTGGCGGAACAGCCATTCGCTTACCGCTTCACGCGTCGGCGCGCAGAGCATTGAGGGCAGCAGCGTGCTCTCTTTTTCCATTTTCAGGAGCTGTGGCTGCCCGTTTTGCATAATCGCAACCGAGCAGTTTGCCGTACCGTAGTCGAATCCAATAAACACGATAAATCCCCATGCCAGTGAGAAGGGGCGAGACTTTAACGAAATGTCTTCATGGCGACAACAGGAATATGAAAGCAAGGCGAAACAGGACCTTTCCGTTTATGCTGTGGAGAACCCAAAAGGAGAGACGATGTACACCCTGAACTGGCAACCCCCTTACGACTGGCAGTGGATGTTTGGCTTTCTCGGCGCGCGTGCGGTGACGGGCATTGAAACCGTCACCCACGACTACTACGAGCGCAGTTTTGCCTGCGAAGGGCATCAGGGGATATTTCGCGTAACGCCGGATATCGCCACCCATACGCTGACCGTGACGCTCAGTCCGGGGTTAATCCCGGTTGCGCAGACGTGCCTTGAACGCATCGAACGCCTGTTCGATCTCGCGTGCAACCCGCAGCACATCGCGGATACGCTGGGGGATCTCGGTGCTGCCCGGCCGGGCTTGCGTTTGCCGGGGGCGATGGACGCGTACGAGCAGGGCGTCCGGGCGATCCTCGGGCAGCTGGTGAGCGTGGCGATGGCGGCGAAACTGACGTCGCGCGTGGTGGCGCTGTGCGGTGAGCCGATCGCGGATTGTCCGGGGTATCTCTGTTTCCCCACGCCGGACGCCCTGGCGGCTGCGGACCCGCTGGCGCTGAAAGCGTTGGGCATGCCCGTAAAACGCGCGGAGTCGTTAATTCATCTGGCGCAGTCGGTCATCGACGGGACGTTTCCGCTTTTCCCGCCCGCGAATATTGAGGCCGGGATGAAGGCGCTACAGCAGCGGCCGGGGATAGGGCGCTGGACGGCAAACTACCTGGCCCTGCGCGGCTGGCAGGCGAAAGATGTCTTTCTGCCGGATGATTATCTGATTAAGCAACGCTTTGCCGGGATGACGCCCGCGCAGATTCGGCGTTATGCCGAGCGCTGGCAGCCGTGGCGCTCTTACGCGCTGCTGCACATCTGGTATACCGACGGCTGGACGCCGTCAGTTGATGGCGAAATAGCTGGTGTTGAGCAGTAGATCCAGCGGCTGCGGCTCGGCGATGGTGTCGCCAAAGATAAAATCAATTCCGATGCCGGAGAGCGTATCCATCATGATGGGCTGATTGCACGGGCCCGCGATGGTTTTCATCCCCAGACGCTGGGCGTGGCCCTGAACGATGGTCACCATCATCTCATCCATTAGGTTGCCATACACGTTGCTTACCACCTCTGCGTCCAGCATCAGATAGTCGGCCATATTGGCGGTCAGGTGGGTGAAGACGTTCATGTCGCGGCCCACCTGGCTGAAGATCACGCGGCAGCCCGCCTGGCGAAGCTTTTGCAGACTCCGCTGCAGGTTTTTATCCGGGCTGCACACCACGTCGGCAGAGATAACCAGATGCAGCAGACGGCCCGGCATAGGGCTTTTATCCAGCAGGTCGAGAAGCTCATCGACCAGCGTTACGCTGGCTAAACCGGCCTCAGAAAGCGGCAGCGCCACCCCCATACCTTTACTGGCGACCTGTGCGGCAGAGGCGCGGAAAAACTCATTAAAAATACGTCTGTCGAGGGCGTGCAAAAGCTCAGGCTCGGCCAGACCCGAGCGGAAGGCATGCTCTTCCTGGACTTCGCCCTGGCTGGTCCACAGGCGTAACGACAGCAGCCAGAAATTACTGCTTTCCGGGATGCGCGGGGAGGCGACGCTACGGGCAATCATCATCAGGTGATTGTCTTTAATCATGTGCCACTGTTCATCAAGCGACATCATGCTGCGCGTGTTGTGATCCCGCTCCTGCTGGGGTTCGTAAACCGTCACCATGCCGCGCCCGCTGTTTTTCGAGGCATAACAGGCTATATCGGCCTGCGACATCACCTCCGACGCCTGATGGTTATTTTCATCAATCAGCGTGATGCCTGCGCTGGCGCCGATCCGGTGCAGGCGGCCTTCCCACATAAAGTGATAGTCATTGATCGTGTGGATCAGGCGCCCGGCGATATAGCGCGCGCTTTCAATATTGCAGTCCGGCAGCAGTAACCCGAACTCATCTCCGCCCAGTCGCGCCAGCACGTCGCTGGAGCGGAGCATGGTCAACATCAGGGAGGAGAGCTCCCGCAGCAGGGCATCCCCCGCCGCATGGCCTGCCGTATCGTTGACGGCTTTGAAGCGATCGAGATCGATAAAGACCAGAGCATGACGCTGGCGCGTTTCGCGAACGGTCTGCAGGAGCCGTTTAAGATGATTTTCGAAGCTGACCCGGTTTGCCAGATGGGTCAGGGCATCGTGGGAGGCGCTGTAGCTCAGCTGACGCAGCATTTTGCGCGACTCGGTCACGTCCTGAATCACGATAACCGAGCCAATATTCTGCCCGTCCAGCGTGCTGAGCGGCGTAATGCTGTAGTGAATATCAAAATTCCCGCCGGTCCGGCAGTTCAGCACCACGTCCTGATCGATATCGGAACGGGACATATCGCCGCTGTGAATATTCTCCATCAGCGGCCCTTTTTCACCAAAGGTGATGTGCAACACCTTGAGGATCGGCTGGCCGATAGCCTCGGTCTGCAGCCAGCCGCTCATTTTCTCGGCTACCGGGTTCATGAAGGTGACGTTCATGTTGATATCGGTGCACAGCACCGCTTCACCGATAGAATCGAGGGTGATGTGCAGACGCTCTTTTTCCTGGAAGAGGGCCTCGTTGAGCTGCTTCACCTCGGTCATGTCCATGTTGATCCCGAGCAGCCGTTCGACTTCACCCTGCTTATTGAGCACCCGGTTCGCCAGGGAGCGAATGTGGCGCACGCCTTCCTTCACGCGGATGCGGAATTCCAGCTTAAACGGCAGACGGGAAATCAGCGAGTCCCGCAGCACCTGCTCAGCGTGGGCACGATCTTCCGGCAGCATCGTGTCATGCCAGAGCTGCCAGGTAGGCTTGATGTGCGGCGGGATTTCATACAGCTCAAACATCCGCTTGTCCCAGCTGATAATGTCTGGCTCCAGATCCCACTCCCAGATGCCGATGCCGCCCGCTTCGTTAGCCAGCGTAATGCGCTCCATCAGGCGTTTGTTGACCCACTCGGTCTGCTTTAGATCGTTAATGTCTTCAATCTGGGCGATAAAATAGAGCGGCGAGCCGTCGGCATGGCGCACGACGGAGACGGCAAGGAGCGCCCAGACCACTTCCCCGTCGCGAGTGTAATAGCGCTTCTCAAGGGTATAGGTATTGATGTCGCCGTTGACCAGCTGTTCGAGCTGTTCCAGGTCGGTGTGCAGATCTTCCGGCCAGGTGAGCTGCTGGAAGGTCAGAGACTGGAGCTCCGTCTGGCTGTAACCGAGGAAATTGCACAGCGCCTTGTTAGCCTGCAGCCATTTGCCCTCAATGCTGACCAGCGCCATACCGATGGCGGAATACTCCATCGCATTGCGGAAACGCTCCTCGCTTTCGGTGATGTGTTTGCGCTCAGCGCGGAAGGCGTACATCACCATGGTCATCACGTTGGCAGGCAGGAGCAGCATCAGGAACGGCAGCCAGGGGGCGTTCAGCATCGCCCCGACGTGCTGGGTTGTCAGCGCCACAGGATTTCGGGCAATCATCAGCGACACAACCATCACGGTAACCAGAAACACCAGGAACGCTTCCATTCGCGGCAAGCGCACGGCGCTCCACATAAGCAAAACGATAACGCAGGTGAAAGGCCACGGCAGCCAGGTGATGGCTGCCCAGCTGAGGGCCAGCGTTACGGCCAGCGTGGTCAGGGTTTCCAGCAGCAGTCTCGGGTCACGGTGGCGCAGCAGATAATGCGGTTTAAACAACAGCCCCAACGGTACCACCGCCAGCGCGCCGATGGCTTCGGACAGCACCCAGACGAAGAAATTACGCAGGGGTTCAGGGCCGGGAGCCAGCAGGGATACCAGCAAGCCGCCCACCAGCGGCGGGATCACCGCGCTGCCGATGGCCACGCGGATCCAGTCATTCAGATTCTGCAGCGGGTTGTACCACGGGAGCAATTTGCGCAGCAATAGCGCACCGGTAAAGGCTTCAACCACGTTAATCGAGGTGTAGGTGAGGCTTATCGATCCCCACGAAAACAGCATCCAGGTGGCCAGAATATTGCCGAACGAACAGGCCAGGGCAATTCCCGGCCACATTTTTCCTGCATGGCGATAAAACGCCACCATCATAATGGCGGTGGGGAACCAGAGCGGGGCCAGCAGGGTGCCGAACCGGGTAAGCTCCAGGGAAAATAAGGTAAAGATAAAGGTGACCAGGCCCAGACAGACAAGTCGTATTAAAGGATGTGGGGTGGTAACCAAAACCCGCTGGTATTGTTTATTCATTACCGCTTTATCCAGAGACGCCATGCCGTCAGGGAAGATGTCCGAACGCGTGAATTTGATAATTTGGTTTATGCTAGTACAAACAATTTACAATTCATATGGTGACCGCTCAGAATTTGACACCACAGACTTATTAAATAGAGGCTCCGTGAAAAAAAAACGGTTAAACGCTGAAAAAACGTTCATTTAAATTTCACTCAGGGAATAAGACGTCACTTTTCGGCCAGTCTCGCAGAACCTGTGCTTTCGACTGGTATCACGCCCGCGAAATCCCTATAATTGCCGCGTTTGACGCTCCGGCGTCGTCCTTCCTTAACATCCAGGTTAATCAGGTCGCTAAATTTATGACTGATAAGTCTCATCAATGCGTCATTATAGGCATCGCCGGCGCATCGGCTTCAGGTAAAAGTCTAATTGCCAGTACGCTTTATCGCGAACTGCGTGAACAAGTAGGTGATGAGCATATCGGCGTCATTCCCGAAGACAGCTATTACAAAGATCAATCCCATCTGTCGATGGAAGAACGCGTCAAAACCAACTATGACCACCCAAATGCAATGGATCACAGCTTGCTGTTCCAGCATTTAGAAGCGCTTAAGAGCGGCCAGGCCATTGAACTGCCCGTTTACAGTTACGTAGAACACACCCGCACCCGGGAAACCATCCGCATCGAGCCGAAAAAGGTCATTATCCTTGAAGGGATCCTGCTGCTGACCGACGCCCGCCTGCGTGAATCCATGAACTTCTCGATTTTCGTCGATACCCCGCTGGATATCTGCCTGATGCGCCGCATCAAGCGTGACGTGAATGAACGCGGCCGTTCGATGGACTCCGTCATGGCGCAATATCAGAAAACGGTCCGCCCGATGTTCCTGCAGTTTATTGAGCCATCCAAACAATACGCCGATATCATCGTGCCGCGCGGGGGTAAAAACCGCATTGCTATTGATATCTTAAAAGCGAAAATCAGCCAGTTTTTTGAATAACCCGCGTGAATTGTGTACCGTTCAGAGATAACCTGGTTTTACCCTGAGCGCTTACCGCCTCAGGGTACGATGCATGAAAGGAGAAAGTGGCATGCGTCTTTGCGATCGCGATATTGAAGCCTGGCTGGATGAAGGCCGTTTGTCTATTACCCCGCGCCCACCCGTTGAGCGTATCAATGGCGTGACCGTTGATGTCCGCCTGGGGAATAAATTCCGCACCTTTAGTGGCCACACTGCGCCGTTCATTGACCTCAGCGGGCCGAAGGACGAAGTCAGCGCCGCGCTCGATCGCGTGATGAGTGACGAAATCGTAATTGATGAAGGCGAAGCTTTTTATCTGCATCCGGGTGAACTGGCCCTGGCGGTGACGTTTGAATCCGTCACCCTGCCTCCGGACCTGGTCGGCTGGCTTGATGGTCGTTCTTCGCTGGCGCGACTGGGGCTGATGGTTCACGTGACCGCGCACCGTATCGATCCAGGCTGGTCGGGGCGTATCGTGCTGGAATTCTTCAATGCCGGTAAATTGCCGCTGGCGCTGCGTCCGGGCATGATGATCGGCGCGTTGAGCTTTGAACCGCTGTCAGGCCCGGCAGATCGTCCTTATAACCGTCGGCAGGACGCAAAATATCGCGACCAGCAGGGCGCGGTTGCCAGCCGTATTGATAAAGACTGATCGTTAGTCCATTGAGGATGCCATGAGAAGAGTTCTGACGACGCTGATGATTTTGCTGGTGGTGCTGGTGGCTGGTCTTTCGGCGTTGGTTCTGCTGGTTAACCCCAACGATTTCCGCGCTTACATGGTGCGGCAGGTCGAGGCGCGCAGTGGTTATCAACTGAAGCTTGACGGGCCGCTGCGCTGGCACGTCTGGCCGCAGCTCAGCATTCTCTCTGGCCGCATGTCGCTCACGGCACCGGGGGCGTCCCAGCCGCTGGTGTCCGCAGACAACATGCGTCTCGATGTGGCGCTGATCCCGCTCATTTCCCATCAGCTGCAGGTTAAGCAGGTGATGCTGAAAGGCGCGGTGATTCAGCTCACCCCGCAAACCGAAGCCGTGCGTGATGCCAGTGCGCCGGTTGCGCCGCGCGAAAATACTCTGCCCGATGAACCGTCCGATACCGGCTGGTCCTTTGATATCGGCAAGCTGAAAGTTGCCGACAGCGTGTTGGTTTTCCAGCATGAGCACCAGGAGCAGGTGACCATTCGCAACATCAACCTGCAGATGGAACAGGATGCTCATCATCTTGCGTCGCTGGAATTTAGCGGGCGCGTGAACCGCGATCAGCGCGATTTGACCCTGTCGCTGAATGCTAATGTGAACGCCTCGGACTACCCGCATCAGCTCACGGCCGACATCCAGCAGCTGAACTGGCAGCTGACGGGTGCCGATCTCCCCTCCCAGGGAATAACCGGGCAGGGAACGCTGCAGGCCGTGTGGCGCGAAGAGCAAAAGCAGCTCGAGCTGGATAATCTCAACCTGCAGGCAAATGACAGTAGCCTGAAGGGGCAGGCGAGCGTCACGCTCGAAGAGAAGCCGAAGTGGGTGCTGAATCTGCAGTTTGACAAGCTCAATCTGGAAAACCTGCTGCCGCCTCTGCCGGCCAGCGCCACGGACAACGATGCCACCCAGACGGGGCAAAGCCAGGCACCGGCATCACGTCCGGTTATCTCGTCTAATCTCGATCAGCCTGACTATAACGCGCTGCGCGGGTTCACGGCGGATATTCTGCTGAAAGCCAATAGCCTGCGCTGGCGCGGCATTGATTTTACCGACGTGAGCAGCCAGATGTTTAACCATAACGGTTTGCTGGTGATCTCCGAACTGAGCGGGAAGATGGGCGCAGGAAACCTCTCGCTGCCCGGCACGCTGGACGTCCGTAAAGACGTTGCCAGCGCCGAATTCCAGCCGCGTCTCGATAACGTTGAGATAGGCACCATCCTGAACGCGTTTAACTATCCGATATCCCTGACGGGGCAGTTGACGCTCGCGGGTGACTTCTCAGGCACGAAAATTGATGCCGATGCTTTCCGCCGCGAGTGGCAGGGGCAGGCGCATCTTGATCTGAAGAATTCCCGTATGGAAGGGCTTAACTTCCAGCAGCTGGTGCAACAGGCGGTTGAGCGCAGCAGCGATGTAAAAGCCCAGGATAACTACGACAGCGCCACGCGCCTCGACAGCTTCACCGCGGACCTGACGCTGGACAACGGCCAACTCACTCTCGACGGAATGCAGGGCGCCTCTTCACTGTTATCAATGACCGGTGAAGGTAAGCTGGATCTGGTGAAAGAGACGGCGGACACGCGCTTTAACGTGCGGGTACTTTCCGGCTGGCAGGGTGAAAGCAAGCTCATCGACTTCCTGAAAGAGACGCCGGTCCCGCTGACCGTATACGGCAAATGGCAGGCCCTGAATTACAGCCTGCAGGTGGATCAGATCCTGCGCAAGCATCTGCAGGATGAAGCGAAACGTCGGCTTAGCGGCTGGGCGGATCGTAATAAAGATTCACAGGACGGTAAGGATGTGAAGAAGTTGCTGGATAAGCTTTGATGTCCGTTGCGCCGGGTGGCGTTGCGGCCTGATGCCCTCACCCCGGCCCTCTCCCACGGGAGAGGGCGCAAACACTAAAAACGGCAACCGGGTTGCCGTTTTGTTTTACCTAAACCTCAAAATCCAGCTCTTCCTCATCCCGCAGCGGAATGAGCTGAACCTTCTGCACGCGATGGTTTTCAATCTGCAGCGTTTTGAGCAGATAGTCGCCCACCTGAACCTCTTCTCCCGGCTGCGGGATACGCTGCAAATACTCCATCAGCAGGCCAGCAATGGTGTGATATTCCCGTTTTTCATCCAGCGGCAGCGGCACGTATTGCACCAGGTCTTCCAGCGGCATGTGGCCGTTAGCCGTCCACGACCCGTCTGCGTTTTTCTGAATGTCATGGCGGGCGTCAATCTCATCCACCTCGTTAGGCAGATTACCGGCAATGGTTTCCATGACGTCGCTGAGCGTGACCAGCCCTTCCACCGAACCAAACTCATCCACCACAAAGGCAAAGTGCGTGCGCGCGTTACGGAATTGCTCAAGGGCGGAAAGCAGCGGTAGCCCCTCAGGGAAGACCAGCGGCTGGCGCACCAGAACGCGCAGGTTGAGCGCCTCGCCGTGAAGCTGCTGCTGGAGCAGGTCAATAACGTGCACCACGCCCAGCAATTCCTCTTCCTCTTCACCGCCGGTCACCACCACGCGAGTGTGCTGGTTTTTATCCAGCAGGGCGCGAATGTGCTCTTCCGGTGCCGTCAGGTCGATATGCTCAATGTCGTGCCGCGAGGTCATGATGCTGCTGACCGTCCGCTGATTCAGATTAAGCACCCGCTCGATCATACGTCGTTCCTGCGGGTCGAAGATCGGCCCGTCGCTGCGATCGGCCAGCATGGCGGAGGATTCGGCATCCAGCTCCGCATCCTCTTTCTTACCGCTTAGCAGGCGCATAACCGTGTCGGCCGTGCGCTGACGCAGGGTCTGATTCACGGACAGGAAGCGGCGGCGGTTAAATATCGCCAGCTGGTTGAGCGCTTCAATCATGACGGAGAAGCCGATGGCGGCGTACAGGTAGCCTTTCGGAATATGGAAGCCAAAACCATCGGCCACCAGGCTAAAGCCAATCATCAGCAGGAAGCTCAGGCAGAGGATCACGATAGTCGGGTGACTGTTCACAAAGCGGGTCAGCGCCTTGCTGGCCATCACCATCAGCGTGATGGCAATGATCACCGCGGCCATCATCACCGTAAGGTGGTCGACCATCCCGACGGCGGTGATCACCGAGTCGAGGGAGAAGACCGCATCCAGCACCACGATTTGCGCCACCACCGGCCAGAATTTCGCTCCGCGGCGCTGGGTTGGGTTCTCACTGTCTTTACCCTCCAGCCGCTCGTTGAGCTCCACCGTGGCTTTGAACAGCAGGAACAACCCGCCGAAGAGCATGATCAGATCGCGGGCGCTAAAACTCAGGCCGTGAACGGAGAACAGAGGCTGAGTGAGCGTCACCAGCCAGGAGATAGAGGCCAGCAGCAGTAACCGCATCACCATCGCCAGCAGCAGACCCGTCACGCGCGCGCGGTCGCGCTGGGAAGGGGGCAGTTTTTCAGCGAGGATGGCGATAAAGACCAGATTATCAATCCCGAGCACCAGCTCGATGACGACCAGCGTAACCAGCCCGGCCCAGATTGAGGGATCGGCAATCCATTCCATAGTAATAGCAATACCTTCTGTTATATGACGAATGTCACACTTCGATCATGGATAAAGCTGGGGGAAATTGCAATGCCGGGCTGAGATTTCTCTTAATACGACGGGTAAAAAAGAGAGCATTCTCAATAGGGTGTAAATAAGCGAAATACGTATATTTAATTACAAGGAATGCATTTTAGGATATATCGCAGGTGATGATTTTTACTCTCATTTTGTCAATATAAAGAAATTCCTAAAAGGTCAAAAATTTGCTCTTAATATTAATCTTAAAAACCGATATTAGGACAGTTGTCTCCTTGCCTGCTATTAGGTTAGCTGCAACAATTCTCCCAGCATCAAATGTTAAATCTCGGTGTTGCTATTAATGTTCGGTCTTCAGGGATGGTTATTCATTATCCGTCGGGTTTCTCAAGCGACTGATATATTTCCAGAAGACCTTGCTCAAGAGGGTGTCTATCCATAACACATTGTTTAGTCAGTGGATTGGTAACTGAAAGCCAAGGGCGGTAGCGTGCCTGAAAGCGTGTGAATCAGCCTCGATTATTCTGTCAATAGCCAATGGATGAATAAGCTTTTTTTAGGACTGATGCCAGTTATATTTCTATTTGATTAACTGCATGCTGAAACCCAATACGACTCGAGCTTATTTAAATTGCACAGGATAATTACTCTGCCAAAGTGATAAATAATCAATGATGAAATCCAAAATGAAATTGATGCCATTATTGGTGTCTGTGACCTTGATGAGTGGTTGCACGGTCTTTCCCGGCAGCAATATGTCAACAATGGGTAAGGATGTGATCAAGCAACAGGATGCCGATTTTGATCTCGACAAAATGGTGAATGTTTATCCACTTACGCCTCGTCTGGTCGAACAATTACGTCCACGTCCGAATGTTGCCCAGCCGAATATGTCGCTGGACCAGGAAATTGCGTCCTACCAGTACCGCGTGGGGCCGGGTGACGTGATCAACGTGACCGTCTGGGACCACCCTGAACTGACCACGCCAGCGGGCCAGTACCGTAGCTCAAGCGACACCGGTAACTGGGTGCAGTCAGATGGCACCATGTTCTATCCCTACATTGGTAAAGTCCATGTTGCAGGGAAAACGCTTGCCGAGATCCGTAGTGATATTACCGGCCGCTTAGCGCAGTACATCGCCGATCCGCAGGTGGACGTTAATATCGCCGCATTCCGCTCGCAAAAAGCCTATATCTCCGGCCAGGTGAACAAATCCGGCCAGCAGGCCATCACCAACGTTCCTCTGACCGTACTGGATGCCATCAACGCCGCAGGCGGGTTAACCGACGGCGCCGACTGGCGCAACGTGGTGCTCACCCACAACGGGAAGGAGCAGCGTATTTCGCTGCAGGCGCTGATGCAAAACGGCGATCTGACCCAGAACCGCCTGCTCTATCCGGGCGACATTCTCTACGTGCCGCGCAATGACGATCTGAAAGTCTTCGTGATGGGTGAAGTGAAGAAACAGAGCACCCTCAAAATGGACTTCAGCGGTATGACGCTGACCGAAGCGCTGGGCAATGCTGAGGGTATCGATCTGACGACCTCTAACGCGACCGGTATCTTCGTTATCCGTCCGCTGAAAGGTGAGGGCAGTGCGAAAGGCAAGATTGCCAACATCTACCAGCTGGATATGTCCGATGCGACCTCTCTGGTGATGGCAACGGAGTTCCGTCTCCAGCCATACGATGTGGTGTATGTCACCACCGCGCCGGTTGCCCGCTGGAACCGTCTGATCAACCAGTTGCTGCCAACCATCAGTGGCGTTCGCTACATGACGGATACGGCGCGCGACATTCATACCTGGTAATCCGCGATGTTTAACAAAATTCTGGTGGTATGCGTGGGGAACATTTGCCGTTCCCCTACGGCTGAACGGTTGTTGAAACACTACCAGCCCGAACTGACCGTTGATTCGGCAGGGCTGGGTGCACTGGTCGGTAAAGGTGCCGATGAGCGCGCAACGAGCGTGGCGCGGGATCATCACCTCTCTCTCGACGGCCACGTGGCCCGCCAGGTCACTGGCCGCATGTGCCGGGAGTATGACCTGATCCTGACGATGGAAAAACGCCATATTCATGCGCTGTGCGATATCGCTCCGGAGATGCGCGGCAAGGTGATGCTGTTTGGTCACTGGGACAATGAACGTGAAATCCCCGATCCGTATCGCAAACGCCATGAGGCCTTTGAGGCGGTTTACACCTTACTTGACCAGTCTGCCCAACAGTGGGCGCAGGCACTGAAAGTTCAGCAGGGATAACAATGACAGAAAAAACAAGACCTTCTGCCGCCCCGACTTCGGGCAGTGATGAAATTGATATTGGGCGCCTGGTCGGCACTGTTGTAGAGGCAAAGTGGTGGGTGCTGGGCATTACCGCCGTGTTCGCCGCGGCGGCCGTCGTCTATACGCTGTTCGCCACCCCTATCTACAGCGCCGATGCGCTGGTGCAGATCGAGCAGAATACCGGCAACTCGCTGGTGCAGGACATTGGTTCCGCGCTGGCGAACAAGCCGCCGGCATCCGACGCCGAAATTCAGCTCATCCAGTCACGCCTGGTGCTGGGTAAAACGGTTCACGACCTCGGGCTCGATATCTCCGTCACCAAAAATACCTTCCCAATCTTTGGTGCCGGCTGGGATCGGCTGATGGGGCGCAACAACGACACGGTGAAAGTCACTGACTTCGTGCTGCCGAAAGGGGCGGCCGATCAGACGTTTACCCTGACGGTGCTTGGCCCGAAACAGTATCAGCTAACCAGTGACGCAGGCTTTAGCGCCCGCGGTGAAGTGGGGCAGATGCTGACCAAAGACGGCGTCAGCATGATGGTTAGCGCCATCAACGCTCAGGAGGGCGGCGAATTCACCGTCACCAAATTCTCCACCCTGGGGATGATCAACAATCTGCAAAACAACCTGACCGTCACCGAAAACGGTAAGGACACCGGCGTGCTGAGCATGACCTTTACCGGTGAAGATAAGGATCAAATCCGCGACATCCTGAACAGCATTACCCGCAACTATCTTGAGCAGAACGTTGAGCGTAAGTCGGCGGAAGCGGCGAAAAGCCTGGCCTTCCTCGCGAAACAGCTCCCGGAAGTGCGCGCCCATCTGGATGATGCCGAGAACAAGCTGAACGCTTATCGTCAGGATAAAGACTCCGTTGACCTGCCGCTGGAGGCGAAATCGGTCCTCGATTCGATGGTCAACATTGATGCGCAGCTCAACGAGCTGACCTTCAAAGAGGCGGAGATTTCCAAGCTTTATACCAAACGTCACCCGGCCTACCGCACGCTGCTGGAGAAACGCCGTACCCTGGAAGAGGAGAAGGCGAAGCTCAATGACCGCGTGACCGCGATGCCGAAAACGCAGCAGGAGATCGTGCGTCTGACCCGCGACGTGGAGTCTGGACAGCAGGTTTACATGCAGCTGCTGAACAAGCAGCAGGAGCTGAAAATCACCGAAGCCAGTACCGTCGGTGACGTACGCATCGTCGACCCGGCCATTACCCAGCCTGGCGTGCTGAAGCCGAAGAAAGCGCTGATTATTCTCGGCAGCATTATTCTCGGCCTGATGCTCTCCATCGTGGGCGTGCTGCTGCGTTCCCTGTTCAACCGCGGTATCGAAAGCCCGCAGGTGCTGGAAGAGAGCGGTATCAACGTCTATGCCAGCATTCCGCTGTCCGAGTGGCAAAAATCCCGCGACAGCGTCAAAACCATCAAGGGCGTCAAGCGTTACAAACAGAGCCAGCTTCTGGCGGTGGGTAACCCGACCGACCTCGCCATCGAAGCGATCCGTAGCCTGCGTACCAGTCTGCACTTCGCCATGATGCAGGCCAAAAACAACGTCCTGATGTTAACCGGCGTGAGCCCGTCAATCGGTAAAACCTTCGTCTGCGCCAACCTGGCGGCGGTGGTCAGCCAGACCAACAAGCGCGTGCTGCTGATCGACTGCGATATGCGTAAGGGCTACACCCACGAGCTGCTGGGCACCAACAACGTGCACGGTCTGTCGGAAATCCTGCTCGGCAAAGGTGAAATCAGCCAGAGCGCGAAACCCACAACGGTGCCGAAATTTGACCTGATCCCACGCGGTCAGGTGCCGCCGAACCCGTCCGAGCTGCTGATGAGCGAACGCTTCACCGAGCTGGTGGAGTGGGCGAGCAAAAATTACGACCTGGTGCTGATCGATACGCCGCCAATTCTGGCCGTGACCGATGCAGCCGTTGTTGGCCGCCACGCTGGCACCACGCTGATGGTGGCGCGTTACGCGGTCAACACCCTGAAAGAGGTGGAAACCAGCCTGAGCCGCTTCGAGCAGAACGGGATTGAGGTGAAAGGGGTGATCCTGAACTCCATCTTCCGCCGCGCGACCGGGTACCAGGATTACGGCTATTACGAGTACGAATATAAATCTGACAGCAAATAACAAAACACACCCCACCCCCCTCACCCTAACCCTCTCCCCAAAGGGGAGAGGGGACTGTTCGGTGCGGGATTTAGGGGACGAACGTAATGATAACCACTGGCTGCCTTTCACCCTCTCCCCTTTGGGGAGAGGGCCGGGGTGAGGGGAAAAGATGACCACACAACGCCCTTTAGTTTCAATCTATATGCCGACATGGAATCGTCAGCAGCTGGCGATCCGCGCAATCAAATCCGTCCTGCGACAGGATTACGATAACTGGGAGCTGATCATCGTTGATGACTGCTCTTCCTCGTATGAACAGCTGCAAAAGTTTGTGACTGACCTCAACGACCCGCGGGTGGTCTATACGCATAACGCCATTAACTCCGGCGCGTGCGCGGTGCGTAATCAGGCGATTATGCAGGCCAAAGGGCAGTATCTGACCGGGATCGACGACGATGACGAATGGACGCCGAACCGCCTGTCTATCTTCCTGTCGCATAAAGAGCAGCTGGTCACGCACGCTTTCCTGTATGCCAACGACTATGTCTGCCAGGGCGAGGTTTACTCGCAGCCCGCGAGCCTGCCGCTGTACCCGAAATCACCGTACTCTCGCCGCCTGTTTTACAAGCGCAACATTATTGGTAACCAGGTCTTCACCTGGGCGTGGCGTTTCAAAGAGTGCCTGTTCGATACCGAACTCAAGGCCGCGCAGGATTACGATATCTTCCTGCGCATGGTGGTGGAATACGGCGAGCCGTGGAAAGTGGAAGAGGCCACGCAGATCCTGCATATCAACCACGGGGAGATGCAAATCACCTCCTCGCCGAAGAAGTTCTCGGGCTACTTCCATTTTTACCGCAAGCACAAGGACAAGTTTGACCGTGCCAGCCGTAAATATCAGCTCTTCACCCTCTATCAGATCCGCAATAAGCGCATGAACTGGCGCACGCTGCTGACGCTGCTGTCCGTGCGTAACGGCAAACGCCTGGCTGATGGACTTCGGGGGAAATAATGTTTCTGGAAGATTGCCGCGCTAACAGCTGGAGCCTGCGTCCGTGCTGCATGGTTCTGGCGTACCGCATCGCGCATTTTTGCTCGGTGTGGCGTAAGAAAAATGTGCTGAACAATATCTGGGCGGCGCCCGTGCTGGTGCTGTACCGCATCATTACCGAATGCTTTTTTGGCTATGAAATTCAGGCCGCTGCGACCATTGGCCGCCGCTTTACCATCCATCACGGCTATGCGGTGGTGATCAACAAGTTTGTGGTCGCCGGGGATGATTTCACCATTCGTCATGCGGTCACCATTGGCAACCGCGGGCCTGACAGCCTGGCCTGCCCGGTCATCGGCAATAACGTCGAGCTGGGCGCGAACGTGGTGATCGTCGGTGACATTACGATTGGTAATAACGTCACGATTGGTGCTGGCAGCGTGGTGCTGGACAGCATTCCGGATAACGCGCTGGTGGTGGGAGAAAAAGCCCGCGTGAAGGTGATTAAATGAACATTCTGCAATTTAACGTACGCCTCGCAGAAGGCGGAGCGGCAGGCGTGGCGCTGGATCTGCACCAGCGCGCGCTGCAAAAAGGACTTCAGTCTCGTTTTATTTACGGCTACGGCAAAGGCGGCAAGAAAAGCGTCAGCCACGATAACTTCCCGCAGGTGCACAAGCACACGCCGCGTCTGACCTCGATGGCCAACATTGCGCTGTTCCGCCTGTTTAACCGCGATCTGTTTGGCAACCTGAACAGTCTTTACCGCACGGTTACCCGCACCACGGGCCCGGTTGTGCTGCATTTTCACGTTCTGCACAGCTACTGGCTGAATCTGGAAGAGGTGGTGGCGTTTTGCCAGAAGGTGCAGGCCCACAAGCCCGACACCCGCTTTGTCTGGACGCTGCACGATCACTGGAGCGTGACCGGACGCTGCGCGTTTACCGACGGCTGCGAAGGCTGGAAAGATAACTGCCAGAAGTGCCCGACGTTAAGCAACTACCCGCCGGTGAAGGTGGATCGCGCGCATCAGCTGGTGGCCGGAAAGCGTCAGCTGTTCCGCGACATGCTCTCGCTCGGCTGTACGTTTATCTCTCCGAGCCAGCACGTGGCGGATGCCTTCAACAGCCTGTACGGGGCAGGGCGCTGTCAGATTATCAACAACGGCATCGACGTGGCGACGGAAGCCATTCTTGCCGAGCTGACCCCGGTGGCCGAAACCGCAGGTAAACCGAAAATCGCTATCGTTGCGCATGATCTGCGTTACGACGGTAAAACCAACCAGCAGCTGGTACGCGACATGATGGCGCTGGGTGACAAGATAGAACTTCACACCTTCGGCAAGTTTTCACCGTTCGAAGGGGCCAACGTGGTGAACCACGGGTTTGAGACCGACAAGCGCAAGCTGATGAGCGCGCTGAATGAAATGGACGCGCTGGTGTTCAGCTCCCGCGTGGATAACTACCCGCTGATCCTCTGCGAGGCGCTCTCTATCGGCGTGCCGGTGATCGCCACCCACAGCGATGCGGCGCGCGAAGTGCTGGAAAAGTCCGGCGGGAAAACCTTCACGGAGCAGGAGGTCCTGCCGCTGGTACAGCTGCCGAAGGCGCAGATTGCTGAGATCGTTTTTGGCACGGACCTGGAATCGTTCCGCAACCGCAGCCGCAAGGCCTACAGTGGACAACAGATGCTGGAGGAATATGTCTCGTTCTATCAGAATCTGTAGTTATCTGCTGCTGCCGCTGATCTACCTGCTGGTTAACGTCAAAATTGCCCAGCTCGGCGAAAGCTTCCCGATAACCATCGTAACCTTCCTGCCCGTTCTGCTTCTGCTGTATGTCGATAAAATCAACCTCAAGAAGCTGATGATTGCCTTAGGGCTGGGCACGGGCCTGACGCTGTTTAACTACATCTTTGGCCAGTCGCTGGATGCGAGTAAATACGTCACCTCGACCATGCTGTTTGTTTATATTGTTATTATTATCGGAATGGTCTGGAGTATTCGGTTTAAAACTATTTCCCCGCACAATTATCGGAAAATCCTTAGGTTCTTTTATATTGCCGTTGCGTTAATTGTTATGCTTGCCGCGCTGGAGATGGCGCAAATTATTCTCACCGGCGGCAGCAGCCTGATGGAGATAATTTCGAAATATCTCATTTACAGTAACAGCTATGTATTGAACTTCATCAAGTTTGGCGGGAAGCGTACTACGGCCCTCTATTTTGAACCGGCGTTTTTCGCTCTGGCGTTAATCTCAATTTGGCTCAGCATCAAACAGTTTGGTATCAAAACGCCTAAGACCGATGCTATGATTCTTGCAGGAATTGTTCTGTCTGGATCGTTCTCAGGGGTAATGACATTTATCCTGTTTTACCTGCTGGAGTGGGCGTTCCAGTACCTGAACAAAGATGCGATTAAGAAAAAGCTGCCGCTGGCGATTATCTCCCTGACGGTATTTATGGTAGGCGTGATATTTGCCTTCCCGTACATCTCAGAACGTTTGGGTGATTTGGGAACGGAAGGGTCTTCGTCCTATTATCGCATCATTGGGCCACTGGTTATGGTGGGTTATTCCTTAACCCATATTGATGGGGTAGTAAGATTCGGCTCACTTTACGAATATGTTGCATCATTCGGAATCTTTAACGGTGCGGATGTCGGTAAAACCATAGACAATGGTCTGTATCTGTTAATTATTTATTTTTCGTGGTTCGCCGTACTGTTGACCCTGTGGTATCTGTTTAAAGTTTTCAAAATGATGATTAACGCGTTTGGTGATAACCAGAACTTTCGCGTTCAGCTTTATCTGTTTACTCCGGTGTCGCTGTTTTTTACCGGGTCAATATTTAGCCCGGAATATGCTTTCTTGATTGTCTGTCCGTTTATTCTGCGCAAGGCGCTTAATATTACGAACGTATGACGAAATGAGGTGATTTATGTTTCTTAGCGTCATTACTGTCGCTTTTCGTAATTACGAAGGGGTGGTAAAAACCTGGCGCTCGCTGCGCAACCTGGCGCGCGATCCAAGCCTCACCTTTGAGTGGATTGTGGTCGACGGCGGCTCGAACGATGGCACGGCGGAGTTTCTGGAAAAACTCAACGGTGAGTTCAACTTACGCTACATCAGCGAGAAAGATAAAGGCATCTACGATGCGATGAATAAAGGCATCAGCATGGCGCAAGGCCGTTATGCCATCTTCCTGAACTCGGGCGATATTTTCCATGATGACGTGGCGCTGTTTGCCCGTCAGCTGGCTCGCCAGAAAGAGGACGCCATGTATATTGGCGATGCGCTGCTCGATTTTGGCGACGGACATAAAGTGTGCCGCAGCGCGAAGCCAGGCTGGTATATCTACCACAGCCTGCCGGCCAGCCATCAGGCCATTTTCTTCCCGGTAAAAGGTCTGAAAAAACAGCCTTACGATTTGCAGTATAAAGTGTCTTCCGATTATGCGCTGGCAGCCAGCCTGTATAAATCAGGTTACCCGTTCCGTCGAATTAAAGGGCTGGTGTCTGAATTCTCCATGGGCGGCGTGTCAACGTCTAATAATCTGGAATTGTGCCAGGATGCCAAAAACGTACAGCGTAAAATATTACGCGTGCCGGGATTCTGGGCGGAATTGTCTTATTTATTACGCCTGCGTACCACAGGCAAAACGAAAACCTTATATAACAAAGCCTGAATATAAGGAAACGCAATGCAGGATTTAAAAGGTTTCTCCGTGCCGAAAGGTTTTCGGGGCGGGAACGGTATTAAGGTACAGCTGTGGTGGGCCGTTCAGGCAACGTTATTTGCCTGGTCGCCGCAAATAATGTACCGCTGGAGAGCTTTTTTATTGCGCCTGTTTGGCGCAAAAATCGGAAAAAACGTAGTCATCCGACCTTCTGTGAAAATTACCTATCCGTGGAAATTAACGCTGGGAGATTACGCATGGGTTGGGGATGACGCGGTGTTATATACCCTTGGCGAAATAACGATTGGCGCAAATTCGGTGGTTTCACAGAAGTGTTATTTGTGCACCGGCAGCCACGATTTTATGAGTCAGCATTTTGATATTACCGCTTCGCCTATTGCGATAGGTGAAAAATGTTGGCTGGCAACGGATGTTTTTGTTGCACCGGGTGTTTCTGTTGGCGATGGCACGGTAGTCGGTGCCCGCAGCAGCGTTTTTAAATCGCTACCGGCAAATAAAGTTTGCCGTGGCAACCCCGCAGTGGTGATACGCGAACGCGTTGAAACGAAGAGCCTACTTAACGGCTCTGATTAAATTCATAAGTAGAGGAATAAAACATGTCTAAAGTCGCTCTCATCACCGGCGTTACCGGGCAGGATGGTTCTTACCTGGCAGAGTTCCTGCTGGAAAAAGGGTATGAAGTACACGGTATTAAACGTCGTGCGTCTTCTTTCAACACCGAACGTGTGGATCATATTTATCAGGATCCTCACGCGGCGAACCCGAAATTCCATCTGCACTACGGCGACCTGACCGATACCTCCAACCTGACCCGTATCCTGCAGGAAGTTCAGCCGGATGAAGTCTACAACCTGGGCGCGATGAGCCACGTAGCGGTCTCCTTCGAATCCCCGGAATACACTGCCGACGTTGATGCCATGGGTACGCTGCGTCTGCTGGAAGCAATCCGCTTCCTCGGCCTCGAGAAGAAAACTCGCTTCTACCAGGCATCTACCTCTGAGCTTTACGGTCTGGTACAGGAAATCCCACAGAAAGAGACCACGCCGTTCTACCCGCGCTCTCCGTATGCGGTAGCAAAACTGTACGCCTACTGGATCACCGTGAACTACCGTGAATCCTACGGCATGTACGCCTGTAACGGCATCCTGTTCAACCACGAATCTCCGCGTCGCGGCGAAACCTTCGTGACCCGTAAAATCACCCGCGCTATCGCCAACATCGCGCAGGGTCTGGAGTCTTGCCTGCACCTCGGCAACATGGATTCCCTGCGTGACTGGGGCCATGCCAAAGACTACGTGAAAATGCAGTGGATGATGCTGCAGCAGGAACAGCCAGAAGACTTCGTGATTGCAACCGGCGTGCAGTACTCCGTACGTCAGTTCGTTGAAATGGCCGCGGCACAGCTGGGCATCAAGCTGCGCTTTGAAGGTACCGGCGTGGAAGAGAAGGGTATCGTAGTTTCCGTGACCGGCCACGACGCTCCGGGCGTGAAGCCAGGCGACGTGATTGTCCAGGTTGACCCGCGCTACTTCCGTCCTGCTGAAGTGGAAACCCTGCTGGGCGACCCAACCAAAGCGCACGAGAAGCTGGGCTGGAAACCAGAAATCACTCTGCAGGAGATGGTTTCCGAGATGGTAGCCAAAGATCTTGAAGCAGCGAAAAAACACTCCCTGCTCAAGTCTCATGGCTACGAGGTTGCCATCGCGCTGGAGTCCTGAGAATGACAAAACAACGTATTTTTGTCGCCGGTCATCGCGGAATGGTGGGTTCCGCGATTGTTCGCCAGCTGGAGCAGCGCGGTGACGTGGAAGTGGTTGTCCGCACACGTGACGAGCTGAACCTGCTCGACAGCCGTGCGGTACAGGACTTCTTTGCTAACGAACGCATTGACCAGGTGTATCTGGCGGCGGCGAAGGTGGGCGGCATTGTCGCTAACAACACCTACCCGGCGGATTTCATCTACGAAAACATGATGATCGAGAGCAACATCATTCACGCGGCGCATCTGCACAACGTGAATAAGCTGCTGTTCCTCGGATCGTCCTGTATTTACCCGAAAATGGCGAAACAGCCGATCGCCGAGAGCGAACTGCTGCAGGGCACGCTTGAAGCGACCAACGAGCCGTACGCGATTGCCAAGATTGCCGGGATCAAGCTGTGCGAGTCCTACAACCGTCAGTACAACCGCGACTATCGCTCGGTGATGCCGACCAACCTGTACGGACCGCACGACAACTTCCACCCGAGCAACTCGCACGTGATCCCGGCGCTGCTGCGCCGCTTCCACGAGGCGACCGCCGAGAACGCGCCGGACGTGGTGGTGTGGGGCAGCGGTACGCCGATGCGTGAATTCCTGCACGTGGACGACATGGCTGCCGCCAGCATTCACGTGATGGAGCTGGATCGCGAGGTGTGGCAGGAGAACACCGAGCCGATGCTGTCGCACATCAACGTCGGTACCGGCGTGGACTGCACCATTCGCGAGCTGGCGCAAACCATCGCGCAGGTAGTGGGCTACAAAGGCCGCGTGGTGTTTGACGCGACGAAACCGGACGGCACGCCGCGCAAGCTGCTGGACGTGACCCGTCTGCATCAGCTGGGCTGGTATCACGAGGTGTCACTGGAGCAGGGGCTGGCCAGTACCTACCAGTGGTTCCTGGAAAACCAGCACCGCTTCCGGGGGTAACGATGTTTTTAAGTCAGGAAGATTTTGCCACGGTAGTGCGTTCGACTCCGCTCATCTCAATTGATTTGATCGTGGAGAACGAACGCGGCGAGTTCTTGCTGGGGAAACGAACCAACCGTCCTGCACAGGGCTTCTGGTTCGTGCCCGGCGGGCGCGTGCAGAAGGATGAGACGCTCAGCGATGCGTTTGAGCGTCTCACTCTGGCGGAACTGGGCCTGCAGCTGCCGATGGCAGCGGGCCAGTTTTACGGGGTCTGGCAGCACTTCTATGACGATAACTTTTCAGGCACCGGGTTCACCACGCACTACATCGTGCTGGGGTTCCGCCTGAAGGTGAGTGAGGCAGACCTGCGTCTGCCTGATTCTCAGCATGACGACTACCGCTGGCAGACGCCAGAGGCGCTGCTTGCCAGCGACAATGTGCATGACAACAGTCGTGCCTATTTCCTGGCTGAACGTCAGGCCGAGGTGCCGGGCATATGAAGATCCTCGTATACGGAATCAACTACTCGCCGGAATTAACCGGCATCGGGAAATACACCGGCGAGATGGTCGAGTGGATGGCGAGCCAGGGACATGACGTGCGGGTCATTACCGCGCCGCCGTACTACCCGGAGTGGAAAGTCGGGGAGTGCTACTCAAGCTGGCGCTACCGTCGCGAAGAGGGTGCAGCGACCGTCTGGCGCTGCCCGCTGTATGTGCCTAAGCAGCCCTCAACGCTGAAGCGGTTACTTCATCTGGGCAGCTTTGCCCTGAGCAGTTTCTTCCCGCTGATGGCGCAGCGTCGCTGGAAGCCGGATCGCATCATCGGCGTGGTGCCAACGCTGTTTTGCACGCCGGGCATGCGCCTGCTGGGCAAACTCTCCGGCGCGCGCACCCTGCTGCACATTCAGGATTATGAAGTTGACGCCATGCTGGGCCTGGGGATGGCAGGCAAAAGCAAGGGCGGCAAGGTGGCGAAGCTCGCCAGCGCGTTTGAGCGCAGCGGCCTGCACAACGTGGATTACGTCTCGACTATCTCGCGCTCGATGATGAACAAGGCGCAGGAGAAGGGCGTTCCGGCAGAGAAGGTAATCTTCTTCCCGAACTGGTCCGAAGTGGCGCGTTTTCGCGATGTAACTGAGCAAGACGCTCAGGCTCTGCGCGCGCAGCTCGGTTTGCCTGAAGATCAAAAAATCATTCTTTACTCAGGCAACATCGGCGAAAAGCAGGGGCTGGAAAGCGTGATTGAAGCGGCCCAGCTGCTGAGTGAACATCCGTGGACGTTTGTGATTGTCGGGCAGGGCGGTGGAAAGGCGCGGCTGGAAAAAATGGCCGGGGAACGCGGCCTGACCAACGTGAAATTTTTCCCGCTTCAGTCTTACGAGGCATTGCCTGCGCTGCTGAAGATGGGCGACTGCCATCTGGTGGTCCAAAAACGCGGCGCCGCGGACGCGGTGCTGCCGTCCAAGCTGACCAACATTCTGGCAGTGGGCGGTAACGCGGTGATCACGGCAGAAGCCGAAACAGAATTAGGCCAGCTGTGCGACAGCTATCCGGGAATTGCCGTGTGCGTGGAGCCGGAATCGGTCCCGGCGCTGGTAACCGGAATTGAGAAGGCACTTGCCATGCCAAAAGTGAACACGGTGGCACGTGAATATGCCGAACGCACGCTCGAGAAAGAGAACGTGCTGAGCCAATTTATTGCAGATATACGGGGATAAATCATGAGTCAAACCACTTTGTATCCGGTTGTGATGGCTGGTGGCTCTGGTAGCCGGTTGTGGCCGCTGTCCCGCGTGCTCTATCCAAAACAGTTCCTCTGCCTGAAAGGGGATCTCACCATGCTGCAGACGACGGTAAACCGTCTGCACGGCGTGGAGTGTGAAAGCCCGGTGGTGATTTGTAACGAACAGCACCGCTTTATTGTTGCCGAGCAGCTGCGCCAGCTGAATAAGCTCACCGAAAACATCATCCTGGAGCCTGCCGGACGCAATACCGCGCCCGCGATCGCCCTGGCGGCGCTGGCGGCAAAACGCAGCAGCCCGGACTGTGACCCGCTGATGCTGGTCCTGGCGGCAGACCACGTTATCCAGCAGGAAGACGCGTTCCGCGACGCGGTGCGTGCGGCGATCCCTTACGCCGAGAGCGGCAAGCTGGTGACCTTCGGCATCGTGCCGGATCTGCCGGAAACCGGCTATGGCTATATTCGTCGCGGCAGCGTGACGCCGGGTGAAGGCGACAGCGTGGCGTTTGACGTGGCGCAGTTTGTTGAAAAACCGAATCTGGAAACCGCGCAGGCGTATGTCGCCAGCGGAGAGTATTACTGGAACAGCGGGATGTTCCTGTTCCGCGCCGGACGCTATCTGGAAGAGCTGCGCAAATACCGCCCGGATATTCTGGATGCCTGCGAGAAAGCGATGGCGGTGGTGGACCCGGATCTCGACTTCATCCGCGTGGATGAAGAGGCGTTCCTCGCCTGCCCGGAAGAGTCCATTGACTATGCGGTGATGGAACGCACGGCGGATGCCGTCGTGGTACCGATGGATGCGGGCTGGAGCGATGTCGGCTCCTGGTCCTCCCTGTGGGAGATCAGCGCCCATACCCCGGAGGGTAACGTCCACCACGGCGATGTTATTAGCCACAAAACGGAAAACAGCTACGTCTACGCCGAGTCCGGCCTGGTGACCACGGTCGGGGTGAAGGATCTGGTGGTTGTCCAGACCAAGGACGCCGTGCTGATTGCCGACCGTAACGCCGTGCAGGACGTTAAAAAAGTGGTGGAGCAGATCAAGGCCGATGGCCGTCACGAGCACCATATTCACCGCGAAGTCTACCGTCCGTGGGGGAAATATGACTCCATTGACTCCGGTGACCGCTACCAGGTGAAACGCATCACCGTGAAGCCGGGCGAGGGGCTGTCGGTGCAGATGCACCATCACCGCGCCGAGCACTGGGTGGTGGTTGCGGGTACCGCTAAAGTCACCATCGACGGTGAAGTCAAACTGCTCGGTGAAAACGAGTCCATTTATATTCCGCTGGGGGCGACGCACGGCCTGGAGAACCCGGGGAAAATTCCTCTCGACTTAATTGAGGTGCGCTCCGGGTCGTATCTGGAAGAGGACGATATCGTGCGCTTCCAGGACCGCTACGGGCGGGTGTAGCACTCTGCATTATGCCCGGTGGCGCTGCGCTTACCGGGCCTGCGAATGACAAAAAAATCAATTTGGCCATTACGTGGTCAGGGCCGACTGTTGCCTGAAAAAGGGGTCATCATGGAAAAATTAACCTGTTTTAAAGCCTACGATATTCGCGGCAAGCTGGGCGAAGAGCTGAATGAAGACATCGCGTGGCGCATTGGCCGCGC
>NZ_JASEYI010000013.1:0-149922 GCF_035064085.1 Enterobacter sp. R-1.6.2 | reverse complement strand
CCGTTGCGAGGTGGCGTATATTACGCTTTCCTCTTTCAGAGTCAACCCGTTATTTCAGGATTTTTCTCTTCAACCGACCGCGTTGTCTGTGAAGTGATTCACATCCGCCGTGTCGATGGAGGCGCATTATAGGGATCCCATTTTTTAGCACAAGTATTTTTTAGATCTTTTTTTCCGACTGCTGATTTTCCGCGCTTTTCGCTGAAATCCCGCCCGATCTGCTTAAATATTGACGTATTTTGCCTTGCCGCGATCCATTAATATGATCAAAGTCTTCTGTATAGCGCTCATTGTTAGAGGTAGATATGCCCGCAGTATTACGTCCTTATAAAGATCTGTTCCCCCAAAAAGGCGATCGCGTGATGATCGATGCCAGCAGCGTGGTGATCGGCGATGTCCGAATGGCCGATGATGTCAGCATCTGGCCCCTCGTCGCCATCAGGGGAGATGTTAACTATGTGTCGATTGGCGCCCGTACCAATATTCAGGACGGCAGCGTTCTGCATGTCACGCACAAATCCTCCTATAACCCGGACGGTAATCCCCTCATCATTGGAGAAGAGGTTACCGTCGGCCATAAAGTGATGCTTCACGGCTGCACTATCGGGAATCGCGTACTTGTTGGCATGGGGTCGATTTTGCTGGATGGCGTCATAGTAGAAGATGACGTAATGATTGGTGCCGGTAGCCTGGTCCCGCAGAACAAACGGCTGGAGAGTGGCTATCTCTATCTGGGAAGCCCGGTAAAACAGATCCGCCCCCTGAAGGAGGCGGAGATCGAAGGATTAAAATACTCGGCGAACAACTACGTTAACTGGAAGAATGACTATTTGGATCAGGACAACCAAACCCAGCCCTGATCGTCTTCCTGCTGTTCACGGATTAAATCGCTGGCTTCCTCTTCCAGATCCCAGCGATTTTCGCAAAATATCGCTATCGGGTCTGAGCCGCCAAAACGACGCAACAGCGTTTCCCCAGGAATGGCACAGGTCAGTTGCATACCCTGCACCAGCACCGGAAAACAGACCGCTTGTTTACTCTCATCCCAGTTTTCTCTGTCCGGGAAATGAATAGCCTGGTTCACGCTGAAAGCTCCTGCTTTAACTTTTCAATCACAGGTTCGACCGAAGGCAACACGCCATGCCAGAGCAGCACCGCATGCGCAGCCTGACCCACCAGCATTCCCAGCCCATCGGCTAACTGTTTCGCGCCGTGTTGTTCACACCAGTAAAGGAAAGGCGTCTTCCCTTTCTGATAAAACATGTCATAGAAGTACATATGCGCGCTGACCAGAGAAGCGGGAATTGCCGGGATCTCTCCATTGATGCCGCTGGACGTGGCGTTGATGACAAGATCGAACTCACGATCGGCAAGATCGTCAAGCGCTACCGCGCTCACGCTGCCGGTATGCGCAAACAACGCCGCCAGCGCTTCCGCTCGGGAAAAGGTTCTGTTGGTAATGGTCACCGCACAGTCCAGTGAAAGCAGAGGCAACAGTACTCCCCTCGATGCACCACCCGCACCAATCAGCAAGACCCGAAACCCGGGCTTAATAAACGACAGTCGTTCTAGGTCGCTAAGTAAACCAATCCCGTCGGTGTTGTCACCCAAAAGGCGCCCATCCTCAAGCCGTTTTAGGGTATTGACTGCACAAGCCAGTGAAGCGCGCTCGGTGAGCTCATCCGCTCGTTCAAAGGCTTCCTCTTTAAAAGGAACCGTCACATTCGCGCCTTTACCGCCCGCGGCGAAAAAAGCCTCCAGCGTTGGAATAAATGCATCCACCGGTGCCAGTACGCGACCATAGGGATGATTTATCTGCAGCTGCTTCGCAAATTGCTGATGGATCAAAGGTGACTTGCTGTGTGCAATCGGATTACCAAAAACAGCATAGGTTTCCATGAGATTACCCCTGGCGAAAACGTTCGCCGGTCAAAGCATCGCGAATTTCAGATGGATTCAGGCGCCCTCCCGTTTCACCGACAGCGACTGGGAAGTCATTCCCGAACTGCGCCAGTACTTCTTCGGTTGTCCGGCAAGGTGGCAATCCGGTCAGGTTGGCGCTGGTTGAGACCAGCGGTTTACCAAATGCCAGACACAGCTCAACCACCAGCGGATGGTCAGTTACGCGAACGGCGAGGGAATCAAAACGTCCGGTTAACCAGCGAGGCGTTGTCGGCTGCGCCGGGAAAACGAAGGTCACCGGGCCAGGCCACGCGGAGAAGATAGTCTCGCGCTGCGCCGGCGTCAGCATGGAGTCATCGATATAGGGTTTAAGCTGCTCGTAATTCGCAGCGATCAAAATCAGCCCTTTCTCGACGGGTCTTTGTTTTAAGGCAAGCAGTCGGCTCACGGCCGTCTCGCTGTCAGGATCGCAACCGACTCCAAAAACAGCTTCAGTTGGATAAGCGATGACTTCTTCTTTTTTCAGTACGTCCACAGCATGCGCAATGGAGCCTGATGGCAGGTTATTATTCACTATTTTGATCCGCCGTAACCGGCTTTCCACATTGTTTACTGGCGCAGAAGCGTTTCATGCCTTGCGCGGTTTTCTTCTCTATAAGTAGCGGATAATTGCAATGAGGGCAGGTTCCCGCTACCGGTTTAAAATTGATAACGAACTGGCATTCAGGGTAGCGATCGCACGAATGGAAAGTCTTACCATAACGGGAGCGGCGCTGTACCAACTGACCGCGCTGACACTGTGGGCACGCAATTGCCGTTTCATCAGGCTTATCGATTTGTTCCGTATGCTCACATTCCGGGTAGCGGCTACATCCAATAAACATGCCGAAACGCCCCTGCCGCAGGGCTAATTCACCACCGCAGAGTGGGCAATACTGCCCCTCCAGAATTTTAACGATATGTCCATCCGCCTGGCTTTTCAGGGGACGGACATAATCACATTCCGGATAGTGTGAACAACCGAGAAACGGGCCGTGTTTCCCGGACCGAATAACAAGTTCAGCCCCGCACTGCGGGCAGGGCTCGTTTTTATGCACCGTGAATAGTGCTGATTTGGCCATAACAACTCTTGGTGCTGCACATTGAATTAGTGCAGCATACCTTCATTCACTTCAAAGAGTAATTCTTCCATTTGCTGATACGCGTTTTCACAACCCGGGATATTAAACAGAACCATCAGGATCACCCACTTGAGATCTTCCAGTTCAAATTCTGCTGTATCCAGCGCCATGACGCGCTCTATCACCATTTCTCTCGTTTCGAGGTTCAGCACCTGAATCTGCTCAAGGAATAAGATGAACCCCCGGCAGCTGGCGTCCAGCCTTTCACACTCTTCCGCTGTATAAATGCGTACTGACAATGGGTCAGAAGCAAGCTGCATCGGTTCGGCGAGGCCTTCCTGATAATCAGCCAGTTTTTCCAGCCACATCAACGCATTATAGATATCTTCCCGCTCAAACCCCGCATCGGTAAGATCCTGTGTCAATTTGTCCTGATCCACTCGCATTTCTGCTTCGTTATGGATGTAAGTCTCAAACAAATACATCAGTACGTCGAACATGGCATGCCCTCCTTAATCGGACATAGCCGCCGGGTACAGCTGCGATCCACCCTGCTAACTCCAGTTCGAGTAGCTGTGCTACCGTTACTGGCACAGGTTGGCCGGCACGTTCAGCGACAACGTCAACAGGTGTTACCTCATCTCCTACGTTAGCCAGGAGCTTGGGAAATGGCAATGCCACCTTTCCCTGATCTGATGAATATTGTCGCTTTTCGGGATCTTCCTGCAGCCATTCCAACCCATATTGCAAATTTTCAAGAATATCTCCTACTTCCGTTACCGGCGTTGCCCCTTGCTTAATCAGCCAGTGGGGCCCCTCGCATCCGGGATTACCTATCGGTCCAGGCAAGGCGAACACTTCTCTTCCCTGTTCGAGCGCGCATCGCGCCGTGACCAGCGAACCGCTTCGGCGCGCCGCTTCAACCACCAGCACACCTTTGCTAAGCCCGCTGATAATCCGATTGCGACGCGGAAAGTTTGCCGGCCTGGGCTGTGCGGAGAGCGGAAACTCAGACACTATCGCGCCGTCAGATTCAATAAGCCGCATCGCCAACGCCTGATGCCGGCGTGGATAAATGCTAAAAAGACCGTTCCCCAGCACCGCTACACTTCGTCCCTTAACTGACAGCGCCGCGCTGTGGGCTACGCCGTCAATACCGCAGGCCAGCCCGCTGGTGATCGTGAAACCGCTTTGTGACAGTTGTTCGCACAGGATTTTCCCCCATCGCTCGCCGTACCATGAAGGCGCACGACTGCCTACCACCGCCAGCTGAACGGTGTTAAGCGCCTCAGGGTTACCTTTTATGAATAACACCCCGGGATAATCAGGGATCGTGCGGAGCAAAGGGGGATATAGGGGATGGTTGGGCGTTAATAAATGATGTCCCGGCTGCTCAAGCCACACAAGGCTACGTTCCAGCTCGCTCTCATCGAGTGCAAAGAACCGTTCAGCCTGCTTTGCTGTCAGCCCAGCCTCTCTGGCGACGAGCACGTTGAGATGTTCCAGCTTCTGCAGTCGCGCAGCCGCTTCCAGCATTACATCACCACACAGAGACCCAGTGTGTACTAGCCGTAGCCATATCTCGGTAGACGTCATCCTTTCCCCTGCCATAAGCGGCCTCCGCAATCATTGCGATTGGTCACTGATGCTGTCAATCGATGGGGGATTTGTCTAGAATAGAGAGAGTATTCTTATCAACTCCTGAACACGACTCTGGAAATTTATGGCAGTTTTGCAAGTGTTACATATTCCGGACGAGCGCCTTCGCATCGTCGCTGAACCGGTCAAAGAAGTGAATGCAGAAATCCAGCGTATCGTTGATGATATGTTCGATACCATGTACGCCGAAGAAGGCATTGGCCTGGCGGCGACGCAGGTGGACATTCATAAACGTATTATCGTGATTGATGTTTCCGAAAATCGCGATGAGCGTCTGGTGCTGATCAACCCTGAGCTGCTCGAAAAGAGTGGCGAAACCGGTATTGAGGAAGGCTGTCTGTCCATTCCTGAACAGCGCGCTTTAGTACCGCGTGCCGAAAAGGTGAAAATTCGCGCGCTGGATCGTGACGGTAATCCGTTCGAACTGGAAGCAGACGACCTGCTGGCAATTTGTATTCAGCATGAGATGGATCACCTGGTCGGTAAACTGTTTATCGATTATCTCTCGCCGCTCAAGCAGCAGCGTATTCGTCAAAAAGTAGAGAAACTGGATCGTTTGCGTTCTCGCGCATAACGTCCCCCCGGATACAAGGATCATCGTGTCTAAAACACTACGTATTATCTTCGCGGGAACCCCTGATTTTGCAGCGCGTCATCTTGACGCGCTGTTATCGTCTGGTCACCAGGTTGTTGGCGTCTTTACCCAGCCTGACCGTCCGGCAGGTCGCGGTAAAAAACTGATGCCGAGCCCGGTAAAGGTGCTGGCAGAAGAGCATGGGCTACCCGTTTTCCAGCCCGCATCGTTACGCCCACAGGAAAATCAGCAGCTGGTTGCTGACCTGAATGCCGACGTAATGGTGGTGGTAGCTTACGGTTTAATTCTGCCAAAAGCTGTGCTTGATATGCCACGCCTGGGTTGCATCAACGTGCATGGGTCTCTGCTTCCGCGCTGGCGTGGTGCTGCACCTATTCAGCGCTCGCTCTGGGCGGGTGATGCCGAAACGGGCGTTACCATCATGAAGATGGACGTAGGTTTAGACACCGGCGATATGCTGTATAAACTGGCGTGCCCCATAACGTCAGACGATACCAGCGCTACGCTGTATGACAAACTGGCAGACCTTGGTCCACAAGGGCTTATCGAGACGCTCCAGCAGCTTGCTGACAATACGGCGAAACCGGAAGTTCAGGATGACGCGCTGGTGACTTATGCCGAAAAACTGAGCAAAGAAGAAGCGCGGATCGACTGGTCCCTGTCAGCAGCTCAACTTGAACGCTGCATCCGCGCTTTTAATCCGTGGCCGATGAGCTGGATGGAGATTGATGAGCAGCCGGTGAAAGTCTGGAAAGCCTCCGTCATTAGCGGTACTACCACGGCTGAACCCGGTACGATTGTTGACGCCAACAAGAACGGAATTCAGGTGGCGACTGGGCAAGGGATCCTCAATCTTGAATCGCTACAACCGGCCGGTAAGAAGGCCATGAGCGCTCAGGATCTGTTAAATTCCCGCCGCGAATGGTTTATTCCGGGCAATCGTCTTGCCTGAGCAAATTTATCCTTAAGGCCCGGTGTTTCCGGGCATTTTTATTTTTACGGTTATGAAAAAACAAAATCTACGCAGTATGGCGGCTCAGGCCGTTGAGCAGGTTATCGAGCAGGGCCAGTCACTAAGTAACGTCCTGCCTCCTCTGCAACAAAAAGTCTCTGATAAAGACAAAGCCCTGCTTCAGGAGCTCTGCTTTGGCGTTCTGCGCACGCTTTCTCAGCTTGAGTGGCTGATTAACAAGCTGATGTCACGCCCAATGACAGGCAAGCAGCGCACCGTACACTATTTGATTATGGTGGGTTTTTATCAGCTTCTTCATACCCGCATCCCACCTCATGCTGCGCTGGCTGAGACGGTGGAAGGCGCCGTTGCGATTAAACGCCCTCAGCTGAAAGGGCTGATCAACGGCGTACTGCGTCAGTTCCAGAGACAGCAGGAAGAGCTTCTGGCTGAATTTGCCCAAAGCGAAGCACGTTTCCTGCACCCGGACTGGCTGTTGAAGCGCCTGAAAAAAGCTTATCCACAGCAGTGGCAGGAGATTGCCGATGCCAACAATCAGCGTCCGCCAATGTGGTTACGCGTAAATCGTAATCACCACAGCCGTGACGCATGGCTGAGCTTGCTCGAACAAGCTGGAATGAGTGGATTCCCGCATGAAGCCTATCCGGATGCCGTACGCTTAGCCTCACCTGCACCGGTACATGCATTACCCGGTTTTGATGAAGGTTGGGTAACCGTACAGGATGCCTCGGCGCAGGGTTGCATGACCTGGCTTGAACCCCAAAATGGTGAGCAGATCCTCGATCTTTGCGCCGCACCTGGGGGCAAAACGACGCATATTCTGGAAGTAGCTCCGCAGGCCAGCGTGATGGCAGTGGACGTCGATGAACAGCGTCTCTCACGCGTCTACGACAACCTCAAGCGTCTCGGCATGAAGGCTCAGGTTAAGCAGGGCGATGGACGCAAACCCGCAGAATGGTGTGGTGAAACCCAGTTCGATCGCATTTTGCTGGATGCTCCCTGCTCTGCAACCGGTGTTATTCGTCGTCATCCTGACATCAAGTGGCTACGCCGCGATCGTGATATTAAGGAACTTGCCCAACTGCAATCCGACATTCTCGACGCCATTTGGCCGCATCTTAAGCCTGGTGGAACGCTGGTCTATGCAACCTGCTCCGTGCTGCTGGAAGAAAACAGCCAGCAAATCACGGCCTTCCTTAAACGTACGCCGGACGCCGCGCTGCGCGATACGGGAACGCCTGAATCCCCGGGTCTGCAGAACCTGCCGGGTGCTGAAGAGGGTGATGGCTTCTTTTACGCTAAGCTAATCAAAGAGTGATGTTGAGAACAGGTCACGAGATATGAAGATTATCATTCTGGGTGCAGGACAGGTGGGCGGAACGCTGGCGGAAAACCTGGTTGGCGAAAACAACGACATCACAATTGTTGATACCAACGGCGATCGTCTGCGTGTCTTACAGGACAAGTTTGACCTGCGCGTGGTGCAGGGTCATGGTTCGCACCCACGCGTTCTTCGTGAGGCGGGCGCCGACGATGCCGACATGCTGGTTGCGGTAACCAGTTCTGACGAAACCAATATGGTGGCCTGTCAGGTGGCCTACTCGCTTTTCAACACGCCAAACCGAATTGCGCGCATTCGCTCTCCGGACTATGTTCGCGATGCTGAAAAACTGTTTAATTCCGAAGCGGTCCCCATTGACCACCTCATCGCGCCAGAACAGCTGGTTATCGACAATATCTATCGCCTGATCGAATATCCGGGTGCCTTGCAGGTGGTGAACTTTGCCGAGGGCAAAGTGAGCCTGGCAGTTGTTAAGGCCTATTATGGCGGACCATTAATCGGCAATGCGCTTTCCACCATGCGCGAGCACATGCCGCATATTGATACGCGCGTTGCAGCGATTTTCCGCCACGACAGGCCAATTCGCCCGCAAGGCTCCACGATTGTCGAAGCCGGTGATGAGGTCTTCTTTATTGCGGCCTCACAGCATATTCGTGCGGTGATGAGTGAACTTCAGCGTCTCGAAAAACCCTATAAACGCATTATGCTGGTCGGCGGTGGCAATATCGGTGCCGGTCTGGCACATCGGCTGGAAAAAGATTACAGCGTGAAGTTGATCGAGCGCGATCAACAGCGTGCTGCTGAACTGGCGGAAAAACTGCAAAATACGATTGTATTTTATGGTGATGCGTCGGATCAGGAGCTACTGGCTGAAGAGCATATTGATCAGGTTGATCTCTTTATTGCCGTCACCAACGATGACGAGGCGAATATAATGTCCGCCATGCTCGCGAAGCGCATGGGGGCAAAAAAAGTCATGGTGCTTATTCAGCGCAAGGCGTATGTCGATCTGGTTCAGGGTAGCGTTATTGATATTGCTATTTCCCCTCAGCAGGCGACAATTTCCGCGCTCCTGAGCCATGTTCGTAAAGCGGATATTGTCGGTGTGTCATCGCTCCGCCGTGGCGTAGCGGAAGCCATTGAAGCCGTTGCTCATGGAGATGAAACGACGTCGCGCGTCGTCGGTCGTTCGATCGACGAAATTAAACTGCCGCCAGGCACGATTATCGGCGCCGTTGTGCGCGGGAATGATGTCATGATTGCCAATGATAATTTACGAATTGAGCAAGGCGATCACGTTATTATGTTCCTTACCGATAAAAAGTTTATTACCGACGTCGAACGTTTATTCCAGCCAAGTCCATTCTTCCTTTAAAGAATTGGGTGCTCGAGTAAGAGCACCCTTACTTTATCCTTTTCATTTCTGTGCCTTTTATTTTTCATAATGTTTAATTATCCCGAATGGCAATTGGCTAATCATTTGTTAAACTTAAACTCGTCAGCTGGCACAAGGAGAGAACAATGAGTTTTATTAAAGAATTTCGCGAATTTGCGATGCGCGGGAACGTGGTAGATTTGGCAGTGGGTGTCATTATTGGTGCGGCATTCGGCAAGATTGTTTCATCATTAGTGGCCGACATTATCATGCCACCTTTAGGGTTGTTAATCGGCGGCATTGATTTCAAACAGTTCGCTTTCACGCTGCGTGAAGCGCAGGGTGATGTTCCGGCAGTAGTGATGCACTACGGCGTATTTATTCAGAACGTATTTGATTTTGTGATTGTCGCGTTTGCCATATTTATGGCCATCAAGCTGATCAACAGGCTCAACCGTAAAAAAGAAGAGCCGGCTGCAGCACCTGCGCCAACGAAAGAAGAAGTGCTGTTGAGTGAGATCCGCGATCTGTTAAAAGAGCAAAATAACCGCGTCTAATCAACAGATAAAAGCAGGAAGGCCAGTGGTAAATAAGCGATTCGCTTGCTTGCCACTGGCCTCCCAGTTACCCCGTTTTTCATGTTTGTCTTTACGCAGATAACTTCCTTTCCCTTTTTTATTCTTCTCAACGCGCTGTCTGAATAACGGGTCGTGAAGTAACGCCTCAATGGCATTGTCCTTAATTTGTCCTTTCGTGTGCTGATAGCGGCTCATAATGTCTCCAGAGCAGGGTTTATGACGAAGCGAGTCTAGACCCGGTTGAACTAAAAATCAACAGCCCTGCGTTTCTCCACTCGCTCCCTGTTCAAGAGCTTCGAGGATTGAACAATAAATGCTGCTGTGTGCCGTACCGCAGCAGGCATCATTCAGCCTTTGCAGAGAGCGCTGCATGGTTTGCAGTTCCTGTATACGCGCTTCAACTTCATCCAGCCGGGCCTGCACGATGCTTTTAGATTCCTGGCAGGTGTGATGTTCCGGATCGATGCGGATCGATAATAATTCGCGGATCGAATCCAGTGTAAAACCGAGCTGACGCGCATAACGAATAAACCGCAGGCGCTGCAGATCGTTATCGGTATAAAGGCGAAAGCCCCCTTCAGTCCGAACTTCATGATCGATCATCTGCTGCTTTTCGTAATATCGGATGGTATCCGGCGTGACGTTCGCAAGCTTCGCAAGTTCACCGATACGGTACATAACTACTCCTCGTTTATTTTCTGCATCAATCTTTCACCGTATTCACCGCGCAGAAAATCAGTGTTCATACCAGCCTGGCGCAGCTTGAGTTCAAGCAGGGCGAGGCGGCGGCTAAGTTCAGAATGTCGTGGATCGTCATAGCGGATCCCTTTGAGAAGATCGGCCAGTTCAACAGCCTCTCTGCGCTGTTCGAGCTCCGGGGGGAGACAGCCCGCATTTTTCAGTAAACGGTAACCAGCCCGTAGTTCAGGCGCGATGTGCGAGTCATCGTCAAGCGCAAGGCGTTCGCCGCTCCCCGGGAGATCGTCGAATTCACCTTTTTTTTGGGCATCGCGAATATGGCGTTCTGCCCACTGGTCGAGCAACCACATTACCAGCTCCAGGAGATGAACAGAATTGATACAGACATTGTAGAGAAGTGGGGATATCGCGGATATAAAAAAACCCGCCGGAGCGGGTTTTTTTACGTTACTGCAGATTACTCTGCAGCAGCTTCTGCTTTCTCTGAACGATCAACCAGCTCGATGTAAGCCATCGGCGCGTTGTCGCCTGCACGGGAACCACACTTCAGAATGCGAGTGTAACCACCGGCACGGCTCGCGAAACGCGGGCCCAGTTCGTTAAACAGTTTTGCCACGATCTCGTTATCACGAGTACGGGCGAATGCCAGACGACGATTAGCAACGCTGTCAGTCTTGGCAAGAGTAATCAGCGGCTCAACTACGCGACGCAGCTCTTTCGCTTTAGGCAGGGTCGTCTTGATGATCTCATGACGAACCAGTGAACCTGCCATGTTGCGGAACATAGCCTGGCGATGGCTGCTGTTGCGGTTCAGTTGACGACCACTCTTACGATGGCGCATGACCTTATCCTTCTCAGTAAAACCTTAACCTGTGATCCGGTTACTCGTCAGCAATGCTTGCTGGTGGCCAGTTTTCCAGGCGCATGCCCAGAGACAGACCACGTGAAGCCAGCACGTCTTTAATCTCGGTAAGAGATTTTTTACCCAGGTTCGGCGTTTTCAGCAACTCAACCTCGGTACGCTGTACCAGATCACCGATATAGTGGATAGCTTCTGCCTTGAGGCAGTTAGCAGAGCGGACAGTCAATTCGAGATCGTCAACAGGGCGCAGCAGGATCGGATCGAATTCTGGTTTCTCTTCTTTCACTTCCGGCTGACGTACATCACGTAAGTCAACGAAAGCTTCCAGTTGTTCTGCCAGGATGGTCGCCGCACGACGAATCGCCTCTTCAGGATCGATTGTGCCGTTGGTTTCCATTTCGATGACCAGCTTGTCCAGGTCGGTACGCTGTTCTACACGCGCTGCTTCAACATTGTAGGCAATACGCTCTACAGGGCTATAGCATGCGTCGACCAGCAGACGGCCGATTGGGCGCTCATCTTCTTCCGAATGAATTCGGGCAGAAGCCGGCACATAACCACGACCGCGCTGAACTTTGATACGCATGCTAATAGCTGCGTTCTCATCGGTCAGGTGGCAGATCACGTGCTGCGGCTTGACGATTTCAACATCACCGTCGTGGGTGATGTCGGCTGCAGTCACAGGGCCAATGCCAGATTTATTCAGATTAAGAATAACTTCATCTTTACCCTGAACTCTCACCGCCAGCCCTTTCAGGTTGAGCAGGATTTCAAGGATATCTTCCTGAACGCCTTCTTTGGTGCTGTACTCATGAAGTACACCATCAATCTCAACCTCGGTCACCGCGCAACCCGGCATCGATGAGAGCAGAATACGGCGCAGTGCGTTACCCAGAGTATGGCCAAAGCCACGCTCTAAAGGCTCAAGGGTCACCTTGGCGTGCGTCGAACTCACTTGCTCGATATCTACCAGGCGCGGTTTTAGAAACTCTGTCACAGAACCCTGCATTGTGTCCTCTCTTTGGTACTAAGCTTTACTTGGAGTAAAGCTCGACGATCAGGTGTTCGTTAATGTCCGCAGACAGATCAGAACGTTCTGGCTGACGCTTGAACGTACCTTCCATCTTGCCAGCATCAACTTCCAGCCAGGTTGGCTTTTCACGCTGCTCAGCCAGCTCCAGAGCGGCCTTCACGCGAGATTGCTTTTTCGCTTTCTCACGAATGCTAACAACGTCATTCGCTTTAACCTGATAAGAAGCGATGTTAACAACACGACCGTTTACCATGATTGCTTTGTGGCTAACCAGCTGACGTGATTCAGCACGAGTAGCGCCGAAGCCCATACGGTATACAACGTTGTCCAGACGACCTTCCAGCAGAGCCAGCAGGTTTTCACCTGTGTTGCCTTTCAGACGTGCTGCTTCTTTATAGTAGTTACGGAACTGACGCTCCAGCACACCGTACATACGGCGAACTTTTTGCTTTTCACGCAACTGCACACCATAGTCAGACAGACGCGGTTTACGCGCACCGTGCTGGCCAGGAGCTTGTTCAATTTTACACTTGGTATCGATCGCGCGAACGCCAGACTTAAGGAATAAGTCGGTGCCCTCACGACGGCTCAGCTTGAGCTTAGGACCCAAATATCTTGCCATTTTCTATCTCCAACTAACCTAAAAAACGGAGCGTTATACGCGACGTTTTTTCGGCGGACGACAACCGTTATGAGGGATCGGAGTCACATCAGTAATATTCGTGATGCGGAAACCAGCGGCGTTCAGAGCGCGAACAGTAGATTCACGACCCGGACCCGGACCTTTAACCATAACTTCCAGATTCTTGATGCCGTATTCTTTTACGGCTTCTGCGCAACGCTCTGCTGCAACCTGAGCTGCGAACGGAGTGGATTTGCGAGAACCACGGAAACCGGAACCACCGGCTGTTGCCCAACCCAATGCGTTACCCTGACGATCAGTAATAGTAACGATGGTGTTGTTGAAAGAAGCATGGATATGAGCCACGCCGTCAGAGACTTGTTTTCTTACACGTTTACGTGCACGAACTGGTGCCTTTGCCATTATTCAATCACCCCGATTATTTCTTGATCGGTTTGCGCGGACCCTTACGGGTACGTGCGTTGGTCTTAGTACGCTGACCGCGCACTGGCAGACCACGACGATGACGCAAACCGCGATAGCAACCAAGATCCATCAGGCGCTTGATGCTCATGCTGATTTCACGGCGCAGATCACCTTCAACGACAAATTTGGCAACTTCGTCACGCAGCGTGTCGATTTGTTCTTCAGACAGCTCACTGATCTTAACATCTTCAGCGATACCCGCTGCAGCCAGAATGGCTTTAGAACGGGTCTTGCCGACGCCGTAGATCGAAGTTAATGCGATCACAGCATGTTTCTGATCAGGAATGTTAATGCCTGCTATACGGGCCACTATGCACTCCTACTATTTAATATGTACGCACCATGCTGAAAAGCCCGTTTTCAGGATACTCAAATGGAAACGTACAGACATACAAAAGATTGGCTGGCTAATCTAGCCAGCTCAACCCAACTTTGCAAGAAAAATATGCGAAATAATCAGCCTTGGCGCTGTTTATGCTTCGGCTCGGCACTGCAAATCACACGGATGACACCATCACGCTTAACGATTTTGCAGTTACGGCATAATTTCTTGACGGAAGCACGAACTTTCATTTTTACTCTCCGTAACTTCTCAGGCGACCATTTAGCGGCCGTAGCCTTTCAGGTTCGCCTTCTTCAATGCAGACTCGTACTGACTGGACATCATCAGAGTTTGCACTTGAGCCATAAAGTCCATAATCACGACAACAACGATAAGCAGTGAGGTCCCACCGAAGTAGAACGGTACTTTCATTGCATCACGCATGAACTCCGGGATCAGGCAGATAAAAGTAATATAAAGCGCACCAACCAAAGTCAGGCGAGTCATTACTTTATCGATATACTTCGCCGTTTGCTCTCCCGGACGAATTCCTGGTACAAATGCACCGGACTTCTTCAGGTTATCTGCTGTTTCACGCGGGTTGAAGACCAACGCCGTGTAGAAGAAACAGAAGAAGATGATCGCAGACGCATAGAGTAACACATAAAGTGGTTGCCCAGGCTGCAAATACAGCGAAATTGTTGTCAGCCAGTTCCAACCAGTACCGCCCCCGAACCATGACGCGATGGTCGCCGGGAACAGAATAATACTGGAAGCGAAGATAGCCGGGATAACCCCCGCCATGTTCACTTTCAGCGGTAAATGTGTGCTCTGTGCAGCATAGACACGACGACCTTGCTGACGTTTAGCGTAGTTCACCACAATGCGGCGTTGACCACGTTCAACGAAGACAACAAAGAACGTCACTGCAAATACCAATACTGCAACCAACAGCAACAGGAGGAAGTGCAGGTCGCCTTGACGCGCTTGCTCGATAGTATGGGCGATGGCTGGCGGGAGGCCCGCGACAATACCGGCGAAGATAATGATAGAGATACCGTTACCGATACCACGCTCAGTAATCTGTTCGCCGAGCCACATCAGGAACATAGTCCCTGTGACCAGACTTACAACAGCGGTGAAGTAGAATGCAAAGCCCGGGTTTAACACCAGGCCCTGCATACCAGGCATATTCGGCAGACCGGTAGCAATACCGATCGACTGGAATATTGCCAGCACCAGAGTACCGTAACGGGTGTACTGACTAATCTTACGACGTCCAGACTCCCCTTCTTTCTTCAACTCTGCCAGGGCCGGATGAACGACCGTCAGCAGCTGGATAATAATAGATGCCGAAATGTACGGCATAATACCCAATGCAAAGATAGAAGCACGGCTGAGAGCACCACCAGAGAACATGTTGAACATTTCAATGATGGTGCCTCGCTGTTGCTCAAGCAGTTTGGCAAGTACAGCGGCATCGATACCAGGGATCGGAATAAAAGAGCCAATACGGAACACAATCAGCGCGCCGATAACAAACAGCAGTCTGCGTTTCAGCTCGCCAAATCCACCTTTGGCACTTTGAAAATCTAATCCCGGTTGCTTAGCCATCTGCTACTTATTCCTCAATTTTACCGCCAGCAGCTTCGATAGCAGCACGAGCACCTTTAGTAACACGCAGGCCACGAACAGTTACCGGAGTAGAAACTTCACCAGCCAGGATCACTTTCGCGAACTCGATCTGGATACCGATAATGTTTGCTGCTTTCAGCGTGTTCAGGTCTACAACGCCGCCTTCAACTTTCGCCAGGTCAGACAGACGGATTTCCGCTGTGATCGCTGCTTTGCGAGAGGTGAAGCCGAACTTCGGCAGACGACGGTACAGTGGCATCTGGCCACCCTCGAAACCGCGACGTACGCCACCGCCAGAACGAGAGTTCTGACCTTTGTGACCACGACCACCGGTTTTGCCGAGGCCAGAACCGATACCACGACCCAGGCGTTTACCCGCCTTTTTAGAGCCTTCGGCCGGAGACAGAGTATTTAAACGCATCTCTTACTCCTCAACTTTAACCATGAAGTAAACCGCGTTGACCATACCACGAACAGCAGGAGTATCCTCGCGCTCAACGGTATGACCAATACGACGCAGACCCAGGCCAAGCAGCGTTGCCTTGTGTTTCGGCAGACGACCGATTGCACTGCGGGTTTGAGTGATTTTAATAGTCTTTGCCATGGTCAATTACCCCAGAATTTCTTCAACGGATTTACCACGCTTGGCAGCGACCATTTCTGGAGAATTCATATTTTCCAGGCCATCAATAGTTGCACGAACCACGTTGATCGGGTTGGTGGAACCATATGCTTTGGCCAGAACGTTATGAACCCCAGCAACTTCCAGAACGGCGCGCATTGCACCACCGGCGATGATACCGGTACCTTCTGAAGCTGGCTGCATGAATACACGAGAACCCGTGTGAACACCTTTAACTGGGTGTTGCAGGGTACCGTTGTTCAGCGCGACGTTAATCATATTGCGACGGGCTTTTTCCATCGCTTTCTGGATCGCTGCTGGAACTTCACGCGCTTTACCGTAACCAAAACCAACGCGACCGTTACCATCGCCTACTACAGTCAGAGCTGTGAAGGAGAAAATACGACCACCTTTAACGGTTTTAGATACGCGGTTTACCGCGATCAGCTTTTCCTGCAGTTCGCCAGCCTGTTTTTCGATGTGAGCCATCTTACACCTCTACCTTAGAACTGAAGGCCAGCTTCACGGGCAGCATCTGCCAGTGCCTGGACACGACCATGATATTGGAACCCGGAACGGTCAAAGGAAACATTGCTGATGCCTTTTTCCAGAGCGCGTTCAGCAACAGCTTTACCTACAGCTGCAGCGGCGTCTTTGTTACCGGTGTACTTCAATTGTTCTGAGATAGCTTTTTCTACAGTAGAAGCAGCTACCAGAACTTCAGAACCGTTCGGTGCAATTACCTGTGCGTAGATATGACGCGGGGTACGATGTACCACCAGGCGAGTTGCACCCAGCTCTTTGAGCTTGCGGCGTGCGCGGGTCGCACGACGGATACGAGCAGATTTCTTATCCATAGTGTTACCTTACTTCTTCTTAGCCTCTTTGGTACGCACGACTTCGTCGGCGTAACGAACACCCTTGCCTTTATAAGGCTCAGGACGACGGTAGGCGCGCAGATCTGCTGCAACCTGACCGATCAGCTGTTTATCAGCGCCTTTCAGCACGATTTCAGTTTGAGTCGGACATTCTGCAGTGATACCGGCCGGCAGCGGATGCTCAACAGGGTGTGAGAAGCCCAGAGACAGGCCTACTGCATTCCCTTTGATAGCTGCACGATAACCTACACCAACCAGCTGAAGCTTTTTAGTGAAGCCTTCGGTAACACCAACAACCATTGAGTTCAGCAGGGCACGCGCGGTACCAGCCTGAGCCCATCCATCCACGAAACCATCACGTGGACCGAAGGTCAGAGCGTTATCTGCATGTTTAACTTCAACAGCTTTGTTGAGGGTACGAGTCAGCTCGCCGTTTTTACCTTTGATCGTAATAACCTGACCGTCGATTTTTACATCAACGCCGGCAGGAATAACGACCGGTGCTTTAGCAACACGAGACATTCTTTCCTCCGATTAGGCTACGTAGCAGATAATTTCGCCACCAAGACCAGCCTGGCGCGCTGCACGATCAGTCATAACACCTTTAGAGGTAGAAACAACTGCGATACCAAGACCAGCCATAACTTTTGGCAGCTCATCTTTTTTCTTATAGATGCGCAGGCCTGGGCGGCTGACACGCTGAATGCTTTCTACAACAGCTTTACCCTGGAAATACTTAAGAGTAAGTTCCAGTTCCGGCTTGGTGTCGCCTTCAACTTTAAAATCTTCGATAAAACCTTCTTCCTTCAGCACGTTGGCAATTGCCACTTTCAGCTTGGCGGAAGGCATGGTGACCGCAACTTTGTTCGCGGCCTGACCGTTACGGATACGGGTCAGCATATCCGCGATCGGATCTTGCATGCTCATCTGTCTTTACTCCCGTGATTCAATTGGTAATTACCAGCTAGCCTTTTTCAAGCCTGGCACTTCACCGCGCATGGCGGCTTCACGCAGTTTGATACGGCTCAACCCAAACTTGCCCACATAACCATGTGGACGACCTGTTTGACGACAGCGGTTACGCTGACGAGACGGGCTGGAATCACGCGGCAGAGACTGCAGCTTGAGAACCGCATTCCAACGATCTTCGTCGGAAGCGTTCACATCAGAAATGATCGCTTTCAGTTCAGCGCGTTTAGCGAAGAATTTATCAGCTAAAGCTACGCGCTTTACTTCGCGTGCTTTCATTGATTGCTTAGCCATTCAGTAACCCTACCTTACTTGCGGAACGGGAAGTCAAAGGCAGCCAGCAGAGCACGGCCTTCTTCGTCAGATTTCGCAGTAGTGGTAATGGTAATATCCAAACCACGCACGCGGTCGACTTTATCGTAGTCGATTTCTGGGAAGATGATCTGCTCACGGACACCCATGCTGTAGTTACCACGACCGTCGAAAGACTTAGCGGACAAGCCACGGAAGTCACGGATACGTGGAACAGCAATAGTGATCAGGCGCTCAAAGAACTCCCACATGCGTTCGCCACGCAGAGTTACTTTACAGCCGATCGGATAGCCCTGACGGATTTTGAAGCCTGCAACAGATTTGCGTGCTTTGGTGATCAGCGGTTTTTGACCGGAGATTGCTGTCAGGTCAGCTGCTGCGTTATCCAGCAGTTTCTTGTCAGCGATCGCTTCACCAACACCCATGTTCAGGGTGATCTTCTCGACCCGAGGGACTTGCATGACAGAATTGTAGTTAAACTCAGTCATGAGTTTGTTAACTACTTCGTCTTTGTAGTAATCATGCAGTTTCGCCATCGTACTACTCCAAATTACTTGATAGTTTCGCTGTTAGACTTGAAGAAACGGACTTTTTTGCCGTCTTCGAATCTAAAGCCTACACGGTCAGCCTTGCCGGTAGCCGCATTGAAGATTGCAACGTTAGAAACCTGAATAGCAGCTTCTTTTTCAACGATGCCACCTGGTTGGTTCAGGGCCGGAACCGGCTTCTGATGTTTCTTAACCAGGTTGATACCTTCAACGACAAGTTTGCCGGAAGACAGAACATTTTTTACTTTACCGCGTTTACCTTTATCTTTACCGGTTAACACGATAACTTCGTCATCACGACGGATTTTCGCTGCCATGATTCGCTCCTTAGAGTACTTCTGGTGCCAGAGAGATAATTTTCATGAACTTCTCAGTACGAAGTTCACGAGTTACCGGCCCAAAGATACGCGTGCCGATAGGCTGCTCGCTGTTATTGTTTAAAATAACGCATGCATTACCATCGAAGCGAATGACAGAACCGTCAGGGCGACGAACACCCTTCTTGGTGCGCACCACTACCGCCTTCAGCACATCACCTTTTTTGACCTTACCACGTGGAATTGCTTCCTTGATGGTGATCTTGATGATGTCGCCTACGCCTGCGTAGCGACGGTGCGAGCCACCCAGAACCTTGATACACATTACGCGACGTGCACCGGAGTTGTCGGCGACGTTCAGCATAGTCTGTTCTTGGATCATTTTAGTGCTCCGCTAATGTCAACTACTACCTGAGACTCTAAAATCAGAGCCGTTAAAAAGCCCCATATCGAGGGCGCGGCATTATAACACCGCTTCTGCAATATGGGTAGAAAAAATAAACGGCTCATCGCTGAGCCGTTTATTCGTATTGAGAAGGCGTACTGTATTACAGAACCGCTTTCTCTACAACGCGAACCAGCGTCCAGGACTTAGTCTTGGACAGTGGACGGCATTCACGGATTTCAACCTTGTCGCCGATACCACATTCGTTGTTCTCGTCATGTACGTGCAGTTTGGTCGTACGCTTGATGAATTTACCGTAGATCGGGTGTTTCACAATACGTTCGATAGCTACAACAATGGATTTCTCCATTTTGTCGCTAACAACACGACCTTGCAGAGTACGGATTTTATCGGTCATTACGCACCCGCCTTCTGAGTCAGTAAAGTCTTAACGCGTGCAACATTGCGACGCACTTGCTTCAGCAGGTGAGTCTGTTGCAGCTGGCCACTTGCAGCCTGCATACGCAGGTTGAACTGCTCACGCAGCAGGTTCAGCAGCTCAGCGTTCAGCTCTTCAACGCTTTTTTCACGCAGCTCTTTTGCTTTCATTACATCACCGTCTTAGTTACAAAGGTGGTTTTGATAGGCAGTTTCGCTGCTGCCAGGCCGAAGGCTTCACGGGCCAGCTCTTCCGGAACACCGTCCATTTCATAAAGGACTTTGCCCGGTTGGATCAAGGCAACCCAGTACTCCACGTTACCTTTACCTTTACCCATACGAACTTCCAGTGGCTTCTCGGTGATCGGTTTGTCCGGGAATACACGGATCCAGATCTTACCTTGACGCTTAACTGCACGGGTCATTGCACGACGTGCTGCTTCGATCTGACGTGCAGTCAGACGACCACGGCCAACAGCTTTCAGACCGAAAGTGCCGAAGCTAACATCCGTACCCTGCGCCAGACCACGGTTGCGGCCTTTGTGCACTTTACGGAATTTTGTACGCTTTGGTTGTAACATCAGCGACGCTCCTTATTTACGGCCTTTACGCTGCTGCTTTTTAGGTTGAGCAGCCGGTTTTTCCGGTTGTTCAACAGCAGCCATACCACCCAGGATCTCACCTTTGAAGATCCATACCTTAACGCCGATTACACCGTAAGTGGTGTGCGCTTCAGAGGTGTTGTAGTCGATGTCAGCACGCAGAGTGTGCAGCGGTACGCGACCTTCACGGTACCATTCGGTACGTGCGATTTCCGCGCCGCCCAGACGGCCGCTAACTTCAACTTTAATACCTTTAGCGCCCAGACGCATTGCGTTCTGTACAGCACGCTTCATAGCACGACGGAACATAACACGACGTTCCAGCTGTGAAGTGATGCTGTCAGCAACCAATTTAGCGTCCAGTTCAGGCTTACGAACTTCAGCGATATTGATCTGTGCAGGAACGCCAGCGATATCCGCTACGACCTTGCGCAGTTTTTCTACGTCTTCGCCTTTCTTACCGATAACGATGCCAGGACGAGCAGTGTGAATAGTCACACGGATGCTCTTCGCTGGACGCTCGATAACGATACGAGATACAGACGCTTTAGCCAGTTCCTTAGTCAGGTACTGACGTACTTTAAAATCGCTGTCCAGGTTGTCAGCGAATTCTTTGGTGTTCGCAAACCAGGTAGAGTTCCATGGTTTTACAATACCCAGGCGAATACCATTAGGATGTACTTTCTGACCCATTGCTAGTCTCCAGAGTCTCAGCGATCGGACACAACCACAGTAATGTGGCTGGTGCGCTTCAGGATGCGATCTGCACGACCTTTCGCACGCGGCATAATGCGCTTCATGCTTGGGCCTTCATCTACGAAAATTTTCGCGACTTTCAGATCGTCGATGTCAGCGCCATCGTTGTGTTCAGCGTTAGCAATGGCAGATTCCAGTACTTTCTTGACCAATACCGCAGCTTTCTTGTTGGTATAGGTCAGGATGTCCAGGGCCTGCGACACTTTCTTACCGCGAATCAGGTCAGCAACAAGGCGAACCTTCTGAGCAGAAGAACGAGCATGGCGATGTTGAGCTAAAGTTTCCATCTCTTCCTCCTACCTTATTTCTTCTTCGCTTTTTTATCAGCAGCGTGGCCGCGATAAGTACGAGTCGGTGCGAATTCACCCAGTTTGTGACCAACCATTTCGTCGGTAACAAAGACTGGAACGTGCTGACGACCATTATGGACAGCGATGGTCAAACCGATCATGTTAGGAAAGATCGTTGAACGACGGGACCAAGTGCGCAGGGGCTTCTTGTCTCCGCTTTCCACCGCTTTCTCTACCTTCTTCAGCAAGTGCAGGTCAATAAAAGGACCTTTCTTGAGAGAACGTGGCATGGCTTATCCTCTAAAATTATTTGCTACGGCGACGTACGATAAATTTATCAGTACGCTTGTTGCTGCGGGTCTTCTTACCTTTGGTCTGAACGCCCCACGGAGTTACCGGGTGCTTACCAAAGTTACGACCTTCACCACCACCATGTGGGTGGTCGACTGGGTTCATCGCAGTACCGCGAACGGTAGGACGAACACCACGCCAGCGTGCAGCACCTGCTTTACCCAGAACGCGCAGCATATGCTCAGCATTGCCAACTTCGCCCAGAGTAGCGCGGCAGTCTGCTTCGACTTTACGCATTTCACCAGAACGCAGGCGCAGGGTGACATAAGCACCATCACGAGCAACGATCTGAACGTAAGTACCAGCGGAACGTGCCAGCTGACCGCCTTTACCTGGTTTCATTTCTACGTTATGAACGGTAGAACCAACCGGGATATTGCGCATCGGCAGGGTGTTGCCTGCTTTGATTGCAGCATCAACGCCAGACTGAATCTGGTCGCCAGCTTTCAGGCCTTTAGGGGCCAGGATGTAACGGCGTTCGCCGTCTTTGTACAGAACCAGCGCGATGTTCGCGGAACGGTTCGGATCGTACTCAAGACGTTCAACAACTGCTGGGATACCGTCTTTGTTGCGTTTGAAGTCAACAATACGATAAGCCTGCTTGTGGCCACCACCGATGTGACGAGTGGTGATACGGCCATTGTTGTTACGACCACCGGATTTGCTGTTTTTTTCCAGCAACGGAGCAAAAGGTTTGCCCTTGTGCAGCTCAGGGTTAACCACTTTAACTACGTGGCGACGACCCGGAGATGTCGGTTTACATTTAACAACTGCCATTGTATTACTCCTCCGACTTACTCAGCGCCGCCAACGAAGTCCAGATTCTGGCCTTCTTTCAGGGTGACGTAAGCTTTTTTCCAGTCGCTACGACGACCGATACGCTGTCCGTGACGTTTAACTTTCCCTTTAACTACCAGGGTGTTAACGACTTCGACTTCGACTTCAAACAGTTTCTGCACAGCAGCTTTGATCTCTGCTTTGGTCGCGTCTTTAGCAACTTTGAGAACGATGGTGTTTGTTTTTTCCATCGCAGTAGACGCTTTTTCAGAAACGTGCGGTGCGCGAAGCACCTTCAGCAGACGTTCTTCACGAATCATGCCAGCATCTCCTCAACTTGCTTAACAGCATCAGCAGTCATTACGACTTTGTCGAAGGCGATCAGGCTAACCGGGTCGATACCAGTCGCATCGCGTACGTCAACCTTGTGCAGGTTACGTGCGGCCAGGAACAGGTTCTCGTCCAGCTCACCGGTGATGATCAGCACATCTTCCAGAGCCATGTCTTTCAGTTTCTGTGCCAGCAGCTTAGTTTTAGGCGCTTCAACAGAGAACTTCTCGACAACGATCAGACGATCCTGACGTACCAGTTCGGACAGGATGCTTTTCAGCGCGCCGCGGTACATCTTTTTGTTAACTTTTTGACTGTGGTCCTGTGGACGCGCAGCGAAGGTCACGCCACCTGAACGCCAGATCGGGCTCTTGATAGAACCTGAACGCGCACGGCCGGTACCTTTCTGGCGCCATGGCTTTTTGCCAGAACCAGTTACTTCAGCACGAGTCTTCTGAGCACGAGTACCCTGACGAGCACCAGCTGCATAAGCAACAACAACCTGGTGAACCAGCGCTTCGTTGAAATCACGACCGAAGGTAGTTTCGGAAACAGTCAGCGCGCTCTGCGCGTCTTTCAATACTAATTCCATTGCTATCCCCTTACGCCTTCACAGCTGGTTTAACGATCAGGTCGCTACCGGTTGCACCCGGAACTGCACCTTTAACCAGCAGCAGGTTGCGCTCAGCGTCAACACGTACTACGTCCAGGCTCTGAACGGTCACACGTTCGTTACCCAGCTGACCTGCCATTTTCTTGCCTTTGAACACTTTGCCCGGAGTCTGGTTCTGACCGATAGAACCCGGAACGCGGTGAGACAAGGAGTTACCGTGGGTAGCGTCCTGGGTACGGAAGTTCCAGCGCTTAACGGTACCAGCAAAACCTTTACCTTTAGAGGTACCGGTTACGTCAACTTTTTTAACGTCAGCAAACAGCTCAACGCTAATGTCCTGACCTACGGTGAACTCTTCGCCTTCAGCAAGACGGAATTCCCACAGACCACGGCCAGCTTCTACGCCAGCTTTAGCGAAGTGACCCGCTTCTGGTTTGGTTACACGGTTAGCTTTTTTAGCACCAGTGGTCACCTGAACAGCGCGGTAGCCATCGTTAGCCAGATCTTTAACCTGGGTAACGCGGTTTGCTTCAACTTCGATTACGGTTACTGGGATTGAAACGCCATCTTCAGTGAAGATGCGGGTCATGCCCACTTTTTTACCGACTAAACCAATCATTGTATCAACCTCTCAATCGCTCGATGACCTGATTAACCCAGGCTGATCTGCACGTCTACACCGGCAGCCAGATCCAGACGCATCAGAGCATCAACGGTTTTCTCAGTTGGCTCAACGATGTCAACCAGACGCTTGTGAGTGCGGATTTCGTACTGATCACGCGCGTCTTTGTTGACGTGCGGAGAGATCAGAACGGTGAAGCGCTCTTTGCGGGTCGGCAGCGGGATCGGACCACGGACTTGCGCACCAGTGCGCTTAGCAGTCTCGACGATTTCCGCGGTTGATTGATCGATCAGACGATGATCAAACGCTTTAAGGCGGATACGGATTCTTTGGTTCTGCATGAGACCAGAGCTCCAATTATTTTATAAACGAAAATGATTACTCCTCAAACCCATTACGATTGATGGGAGAGTGTAACCGTTCTTACGTAGCTCCCCAATTGGGAGCATTGTTGAGTAACAAAATGAGCTACTCTGGTTCTGATTGAACCCGCCGTCAATTACGACAAGCCCGCGCATTATACGTAAATCTGGACAAGACGCAAGTGCCGTTTAGAAATTAAGCGCCAGAGGCGCAGTGTGCGTATGGGCGCGCAACTTTTTACGCAATGTATCCCTTCTCAAGGCTTTGTCTCGAGCCCCTGCGCAAGTGTCGTTTTTATAGATTGCCGACCAGGTCGATTATAGCGAGGATGCGCTCAAACCCTTTTGAGGCCTTTTCCATGTTAACCACCCTCCCCTTTTTGCTGGTCTATTTTTCGCTGACTGCCTTTCTCGTCCGTGCAGATATTCGCTGCGGACTGCTTCCTGATAAATTTCTCTGCCCGTTGCTATGGGCGGGCCTGCTCTTTCAGCTCTGTGTCCAACCTGATTTTCTGCCGAGTGCAGTGGTGGGAGCGATGGCTGGATATGTCGGCTTTGCCGTTATTTACTGGGGATATCGGTTTATCTGCCGGCGTGAAGGGATGGGATACGGCGATGTAAAATACCTGGCGGCGCTTGGTGCGTGGCATGGCTGGTGCATGCTGCCTACGCTGGCGTTACTCGCTGCGCTTATGGCGCTACTTAGCATTCTTGTGTTTTCGTTACTCACCGGCGATAAGGGAGCATTAAAAAACCCACTGCCTTTTGGGCCATTTCTGGCAGCAGCGGGTTTATGCGTAGGCTGGAAGACGGTGGTTACTCTTCCACTTTAATCTGCGACTGAAGGTAGTTCTGCAGACCGATTTTAGCAATCAGATCCAGCTCCGTTTCCAGCCAATCAATATGACCTTCTTCATCGGCCAGGATCTGGATCATCATATCGCGACTAACGTAGTCATGTACGCTGTCGGCATAGGCAATGGCTTCACGGAGATCTTTGGCGCCTTCAAGTTCCAGCCTGAGGTCGGAACGCAGCATCTCTTCGACATCTTCTCCGATGCCCAGCTTTCCAAGATCCTGCAGGTTTGGAATGCCTTCAAGGAATAAAATACGCTCGATATATTTATCAGCGTGCTTCATTTCATCGATCGATTCATGGTACTCAACGTCGTTCAGACGTTTAAGCCCCCAGTTTTTGAACATTCTCGCGTGAAGAAAGTACTGGTTAATTGCGACAAGCTCATTTCCCAATAATTTATTGAGATAACTTATGATTTTAACATCACCTTTCATTATATAGTCCCTCCGCTTCCACTCATTGAAGCGTAGATCGGGCTACAGGGATGTCAAAAAAAAGATGGGCGCTTACGCGATCTCTTTGTATTCCGGGATCTGCATCAATTCGTCCTGCATGATCTCTCGCGCAGCACGTACACATTTACCGCATTGATTTCCCACCGGAACAAATTTGCGTAGTTGCTGAAATGACTGAGGCTGAAACTGGCGAACGGCCTGACGTATTTTCTTGTCGCTTACACCATTACATAAACAAACGTACATAGAGACTCCCGTTCAAATTATGCGCAAAGTGTAAGTGAGAATGGTTATGATTACAATAGCACAAACGCCACAATACGGGGCGGGAGCAGGCAAAAAATGCGAAATTTTGTGACAGTAACTGAGCGGCAGAAAACAAAAAAGGACGCCGAAGCGTCCTTTTTTTTATTCGGGGATAATTAATTAGCCCAGAACTTTAGCAACAACGCCCGCGCCAACGGTACGGCCGCCTTCACGGATTGCGAAACGCAGACCGTCGTCCATCGCGATTGGGTGGATCAGAGTCACAACCATCTTGATGTTGTCGCCTGGCATTACCATCTCAACGCCTTCTGGCAGTTCGATGGTACCGGTCACGTCAGTTGTACGGAAGTAGAACTGTGGACGGTAGCCTTTGAAGAACGGAGTATGACGGCCGCCTTCGTCTTTAGACAGGATGTACACTTCAGATTCGAACTTGGTGTGTGGCTTGATTGAGCCTGGCTTCGCCAGAACCTGACCACGTTCGATTTCTTCACGTTTGATACCACGCAGCAGAACACCAACGTTCTCACCAGCACGGCCTTCGTCCAGCAGTTTGCGGAACATTTCAACGCCAGTACAGGTAGACTTCGCAGTCTCTTTGATACCAACGATTTCAACTTCTTCACCAACTTTGATGATACCGCGCTCTACACGACCGGTAACAACGGTACCACGACCGGAGATGGAGAATACGTCTTCGATTGGCAGCAGGAACGGCTTGTCAATCGCACGCTCTGGTTCTGGGATGTAAGAATCCAGGAAGCCAGCCAGTTCGATGATTTTCGCTTCCCACTCAGCTTCGCCTTCCAGCGCTTTCAGAGCAGAACCACGAACGATTGGAGTATCGTCGCCCGGGAAATCGTACTGAGACAGCAGTTCACGAACTTCCATCTCTACCAGTTCCAGCAGCTCTTCGTCATCAACCATGTCGCATTTGTTCAGGAACACGATGATGAAAGGAACGCCTACCTGACGACCCAGCAGGATGTGCTCACGAGTCTGAGGCATTGGGCCGTCAGTCGCAGCAACAACCAGGATCGCGCCGTCCATCTGCGCAGCACCGGTGATCATGTTTTTAACATAGTCGGCGTGGCCTGGGCAGTCTACGTGTGCGTAGTGGCGAGTCGGGGTGTCATATTCAACGTGGGAAGTGTTGATGGTGATACCACGAGCTTTTTCTTCTGGTGCGTTATCGATCTGGTCGAATGCACGAGCAGAACCACCGTAGGTTTTAGCCAGAACGGTAGTGATTGCAGCAGTCAGGGTAGTTTTACCATGGTCAACGTGGCCGATAGTACCAACGTTGACGTGCGGTTTTGTACGTTCAAATTTTTCTTTAGACACGGCTATATTCCTTACTATAGTGCTCTCCCCTGTGGAGAGAGCACGGGACTTAGGTTTTAATCCTGTGGATTACTTACCACGGGCTTCAATAACGGCCTGAGCAACGTTGTTAGGCGCATCATCATACTTCAGGAATTCCATGGTGTATGATGCACGACCTTTGGTCAGAGAACGCAGCTGAGTTGCATATCCGAACATTTCAGACAGCGGAACTTCAGCGTGGATCTTAACGCCAGTTACTTCGGATTCCTGACCACGCAGCATACCGCGACGACGGCTCAAGTCACCGATAACGTCACCGGTGTTCTCTTCAGGAGTTTCTACTTCAACCTTCATGATTGGCTCAAGCAGAACTGGTTTTGCTTTCTTAAAGCCTTCTTTAAAGGCAATAGACGCAGCCAGTTTAAACGCCAGTTCAGAGGAGTCAACGTCGTGGTAAGAACCGAAGTGCAGACGAACACCCATGTCAACAACCGGATAGCCAGCCAGAGGGCCCGCTTTCAGCTGTTCCTGGATGCCTTTATCAACGGCTGGGATGTATTCGCCAGGAATTACACCACCTTTGATGTCGTTGATGAACTCGTAACCTTTCGGGTTAGAGCCCGGCTCCAGTGGGTACATGTCGATCACAACGTGACCGTACTGACCGCGACCACCAGACTGCTTAGCGTGTTTACCTTCAACATCGGTAACTTTCGCGCGAATCGCTTCGCGGTAAGCAACCTGAGGTTTACCCACGTTCGCTTCAACGTTGAATTCACGCTTCATACGGTCAACGATGATGTCCAGGTGCAGTTCACCCATACCAGCGATGATGGTCTGGTTAGATTCTTCATCAGTCCATACGCGGAATGATGGGTCTTCTTTCGCCAGACGGCCCAGAGCCAGACCCATTTTTTCCTGGTCAGCTTTGGTTTTTGGTTCAACTGCGATGGAGATTACCGGCTCAGGGAATTCCATACGCTCCAGAATGATCGGGTGATCCGGGTCACACAGGGTGTCACCAGTGGTCACGTCTTTCAGACCGATAGCTGCAGCGATGTCGCCCGCACGAACTTCTTTGATCTCTTCACGTTTGTTAGCGTGCATCTGTACGATACGGCCAAAACGTTCACGCGCCGCTTTCACGGAGTTCAGGATGGTGTCACCGGAGTTAACCACACCAGAGTAAACGCGGAAGAAGGTCAGGTTACCCACGAATGGGTCGGTAGCAATTTTGAACGCCAGTGCAGAGAATGGCTCTTCGTCGCTTGCGTGACGCTCAGCCGGAGTATCTTTACCGTCGTCCAGGATGCCGTTGATCGCAGGAACGTCAACTGGGGATGGCAGGTAGTCAACTACCGCATCCAGCATCGCCTGAACACCTTTGTTCTTGAACGCAGAACCACAGGTTACCAGGATGATTTCGTTGTTCAGAACGCGCTGACGCAGAGCTTTTTTGATCTCTTCTTCAGTCAGTTCTTCACCACCCAGGTATTTCTCCATCAGCTCTTCAGAAGCTTCAGCAGCGGATTCGATCAGGTTCTGGTGCCATTCGTCAGCCAGGTCCTGCATTGCAGCTGGGATATCTTCGTATTCGAAGGTAACGCCCTGGTCTGCATCGTTCCAGTTGATGGCTTTCATTTTCACCAGGTCGATAACGCCGGTGAAGCCTTCTTCAGCACCAATTGCCAGCTGCAGCGGAACAGGGTTCGCGCCCAGACGGGTTTTGATCTGGCCAACAACTTTCAGGAAGTTAGCACCCATACGGTCCATTTTGTTAACGAACGCGATGCGTGGAACTTTATATTTGTTCGCCTGACGCCATACGGTTTCAGACTGTGGCTGAACACCACCAACTGCGCAATAAACCATTACCGCGCCGTCAAGAACACGCATGGAACGTTCTACTTCGATGGTGAAGTCAACGTGCCCTGGGGTGTCGATGATGTTTACGCGATGCGGTTCGTACTGCTTAGCCATACCTGACCAGAATGCAGTAGTCGCTGCGGAGGTGATAGTGATACCACGCTCCTGCTCCTGTTCCATCCAGTCCATGGTGGCTGCGCCGTCATGAACTTCACCGATTTTATGGTTTACACCGGTGTAGAACAGAATACGTTCGGTAGTAGTGGTTTTACCGGCGTCGATGTGCGCACTGATACCGATGTTACGGTAGCGTGCGATGGGTGTTGTACGAGCCATTTGATTCCTCGTTTATATCTTTAGGCGTTCAGTTAAGTTACCCAGAGCGGGCGGCTTCTCTGAAGCGCCCGCCTGGTGACTAATACTCCGAAGGGATTACCAACGGTAGTGTGCGAACGCCTTGTTGGCTTCTGCCATACGGTGAACGTCTTCACGTTTCTTAACTGCAGTACCTTTGTTGTCTGCAGCATCAGAAAGTTCGTTCGCCAGACGCAGAGCCATGGATTTATCACCGCGTTTACGAGCAGCTTCAACGATCCAACGCATTGCCAGAGCATTACGACGAACCGGACGAACTTCAACTGGAACCTGATAAGTAGAACCACCAACGCGGCGGGACTTAACTTCTACGGTTGGGCGAACGTTGTCGAGAGCGACTTCGAAAGCTTCCAGTTCATTTTTACCAGAACGCTGAGCCAGGGTCTCAAGCGCGCTGTATACGATTGCTTCTGCAGTAGATTTTTTACCATCTACCATCAGGATATTTACAAATTTTGCCAGCAGTTCTGATCCGAATTTCGGATCTGGAAGAATTTTACGCTGACCAATAACGCGACGACGTGGCATGGGAATACTCCGTTGTTAATTCAGGATTGTCCAAAACTCAAAGAGTTTAGTTTGACATTAAGATAAATCAGTTTGGCCTTACTTAACGGAGAACCATTAAGCCTTAGGACGCTTCACGCCGTACTTGGAGCGAGCCTGCTTACGGTCTTTAACACCTGAGCAGTCGAGCGCACCACGAACGGTGTGGTAACGAACACCCGGAAGGTCTTTAACACGACCGCCACGGATCAGGATCACGGAGTGCTCCTGCAGGTTGTGACCTTCACCACCGATGTAGGAAGTCACTTCGAAACCGTTAGTCAAACGCACACGGCATACTTTACGCAGTGCGGAGTTTGGTTTTTTAGGAGTGGTGGTATATACACGAGTACATACGCCACGTTTCTGCGGGCAGGCTTCCAGCGCAGGCACGTTGCTCTTTGCAACTTTGCGTGCGCGTGGTTTGCGTACCAGCTGGTTAACTGTTGCCATTAAATAGCTCCTGGTTTTAGCTTTTGCTTCGTAAACACGTAATAAAACGACCTCATACAATATGAGGACGCGAAATTTTAGGGCTACGTCGAAAAGGTGTCAAGAAATATACAGCGATCTCAAATCACCAGTTCATTTGACTGGCGTGCGTCACAGTAAGATTGACGAAATCAGTATAGCCAACCACGTCAATTTTGGCTGAAATTTGACCAGAAAGACCCCGCGCATCCAGATCGTCCTTCAGCGCAGAGACTGTTATGGGGGCATTCGTGAGAATTTCAACGAAACGACTGCCGTCCAGTGCGGCAAGCACACCATCCTGAATCAGCAGCAGGTCATCACCTTCGCGCAGCATGCTCAGTAACGCATCGATATCACATTGCCACGGTGAATGGCTCAGAGTATGGAGCATGTCAGCCTCAGAAAGTCAGAACGGTGTCGTAGTGGGAAAGGTGTTCGCGCAGTGCAACAGAAGACAGGACTGTCACATCCAGCACGAAAGGCGTTGCCTCGTTTAAACCGCGCGCAGCCAGGGAGTCGGCACAGACATAGAAGGTTTCGATATCGTAAAGCGGTAACACTTTGAACGTCGCGATGTAATCGCGCGCCAGAATGGCCTGAGGCTGCTGCCCCGCCAGAAGCTGAAATACGCCGTCGCCCAAAAAGAAGACACCGATATCTTCGGTCAATGCTGAGGTCGCGAGCAGCGCATCCAGCCCTTCTCTGCCGGACGCATTGCCGTGCGGTGCGGAGGAAAAAACAAACGCGACACGCTTCATCAGAATTGCACCACTCTGTCGCAGGTTAATGCCGCCTGTGCCAGTGCACCCAGGCCACTCAACGAAAAGCCGGGCTGCAGGTTAGAACCCGATAAACCAAGACGTGCGGCTTCGGTTGCATCGGTCACCCCGCGGCGCAGTGCCGCCGCCACGCAGATGTGCAGTTCTACGCCCTGCTTTTCGTTTAATGCCTGCCAGGCGCGCACCAGATCGAACTCGTCGCTCGCCGGTGACGTAAACTGATTCGCGTTATACACCCCTTCCCGATAGAAGAAGACGCTCGCCAGCTCATGTCCGGCCGCCAGTAGCGCATGCGCAAACTGCAGCGCGCTGCTGGCCTGCTGAGTGCCGTACGCCGGGCCTGTCACCATTAACGCAAAACGCATTACTTGTCTTGTCCCTGGAAATCGCCGCTTTTGAACTGGCGAATATAGAGGTAGACCGTGTGCTTGGAGATGTTCAGACGATCGGCCACCTGGTTGATGGCGTCTTTAATATCAAAAATCCCTTTTTCGTAGAGATTGAGCACGATCTGGCGATTCTTGGCGTTGTTCGAGACGTTGCGATCGGCATTCACCTCTTCAATCGTAAACTCAAGCGTCTGGGTCACCAGATCTTCAACGGAGGAGGCAAAGTTAACAGAAGAGCCAACGTCCGGCGTTTCTGGTGGAATAAAGGTGCTCATGATTTGCGAGAATGGCACATCAAGGTTCATGTTGATGCACAGCAGCCCAATAACACGATGCTCGCGGTTTCGAATCGCGATGGTTTCTGATTTCATCAGCACGCCGCTTTTGGCGCGGGTGAAATAGCATTTTGAGACGCTGCTGTCCGCGCCGGTCATGTCATGCAGCATACGCAATGCAAGGTCGGTAATTGGCGAACCAATTTTACGGCCAGTATGCTCACCATTCGCAATGCGGATGGCGGAACACTTCAGATCTTGCAGGGAGTGCAATACGATTTCGCAGTGGGAGCCAATGAGCATCGCTAACCCGTCCACTACCGCTTCGTAGGATTTCAGAATATCGAAGTCGGTCTGATCGAAAGGACGTTGATCCAGCAAATCAAGTTCACTGGTTTCGTTGGTTAAAAGCGACCTGGACATGAAAAAAACACTCCTTTTCAGGAGCCTGTCGTTAGGTTTTCAGGGCAGGCTCATTATCTACACGGACAACTAAATTAATACAGCGTGCGTAGCGCTTTCCAGTGTTAATTATATCTGCCCCACAATAAAAAAACCGCCGCCTGAAAGGCGGCGGTTTTTTTCAACATTACTTCTTAGCAGCAGCGGCTTTATCGTCAGCCGGTGCGTCTGCTTTCGCATCCGCTTTCGGTGCCGGTTTGATATCCAGCAGCTCTACGTCAAAGACCAGCGTAGAGTTGGCAGGGATACCCGGAACGCCGGTTTTGCCATAGGCCAGATCCGGTGGGATAACCATCTTGATCTTGCCGCCTTTCTTGATGTTTTTCAGGCCTTCAGTCCAGCCAGGGATCACACCATCCAGACGGAAGGAGAGCGGCTCACCGCGGGTGTAAGAGTTATCGAACTCTTTACCGTCGATCAGCGTACCTTTGTAGTTCACAACCACGGTGTCGCTGTCTTTAGGCGCATCGCCGGTGCCTTCTTTCTCAACTTTGTACACCAGGCCGGTAGAAGAGGTTTTCACACCTTTCTCTTTGGCAAAGGTATCGCGGTAGGCTTTGCCTTTCGCTTCGTTGTCTTTAGCGTCCGCGTCCATCTTGGTCTGCGCGGCACCCTTCACGCGCGCTTCGAACGCCTGCAGAGTCTGTTCAATTTCCTGGTCAGACAGCTTGCTCTTATCTGCAAATGCGTCCTGAACGCCCGCGATCAGCTGAGCTTTATCCAGTTTGATGCCCAGTTTCTCTTGTTCTTTCAGAGAGTTTTCCATGTAGCGACCCAGAGATGCGCCCAGTGCGTAGGCGGATTTCTGGTCGTCATTTTTGAACGCCGCTTTGCTGTCTGCAGTGGCAGCAGGCTTCGCAGCAGTATCAGCAGCGAATGACAGCGGCGCGTTCAGCGCAACAGCCATCGTCGTCGCCAGCAGCGTTACTTTAAACAGTGATTTCATCCATATCTCCAGGGCCTGGGGACTCTCACCCCAGCGTTAAACGTAAATGAGTTACGTACTATAAAACGTTGCGGAAGAAATCTACAGACAGACACTTCCAATTCTCGCCACTTTTCAGACTATTTTTGTTTAAATAAGTTTCCTGCCAAGGGGATGCGGACTGTACTTAAGGATAAACTCAGTTAAACTGCGCCGCCGCAGGGCCATTATGGCGAATCTGAAATAAACGAGGTGAATGATGAAGGATACAGCAATAGAAGCGAGAATGGCTGAGCTGGAAAGCCGCCTGGCTTTTCAGGACATCACCATCGAAGAGCTAAACCAGACCGTGACCGCACATGAGCTCGAAATGGCAAAACTGCGGGATCATATGCGCCTGCTGACGGAAAAGCTGAAGGCTACACAGCCGTCAAACATTGCCTCTCAGTCAGAAGAGACGCCACCTCCTCATTATTGAGGCGTAAAAAAAGCGGGATTATTATCCCGCTTTTTTATTTTCCGCATGACGGAATTAGTGGCAACCGCAGCCGCCGTTACCGCAACCACCTTTACCGTGGTCGTGACCATGGTCGTGATCGTGGCCGTGACCACCGCAGCAGCCGTCGTGGCCGTGATCGTGGTCATGGTCGTGACCGTGCGCACCGTGAACGTGGCCATGAGCCAGCTCTTCTTCGGTCGCTTCACGGATCGCAACAACTTCTACGTTGAACTTCAGGTTCTGGCCAGCCAGCATGTGGTTACCGTCAACCACGACGTGGTCATCTTCCACTTCGGTGATTTCAACAGGAACCGGGCCCTGGTCAGTTTCAGCCAGGAAGCGCATGCCAACCTGCAGTTCGTCAACGCCCATGAACACGTCTTTAGGAACGCGCTGAACCAGGTTGTCGTCATACTGACCGTAAGCGTCGTTCGCGCCTACAGCAACGTCAAATTTGTCGCCAACTTCATGACCTTCCAGCGCGTTTTCCAGGCCAGAAATCAGGGAACCGTGACCATGCAGGTAGTCAAGCGGCGCACTCACCGGAGACTCATCAACCAACACACCGTCTTCTGTACGTACCTGATAGGCCAGGCTGACCACCAGGTCTTTTGCTACTTTCATGATATCTCCTGAGCGTGGGAAAATTGCTGGCGCAGATTGTAGCGGAAATCTGCACCCGTGTACCCTTTAGCTTAAAAAAACTCAGGGCATATCGCTAGTCCGGATGAAAAATCCCGATAACTTGCTCTTCTTTGCGAACGTGATCGCGGGCCTCTTTATCGGCCTCACGCATCTGGTGACCGCACTTAACACACTCAACAACATCAACATTATTTTCCCGCCACATCGCCAGGGTATCTTGCGCCTGACAGGTCGGGCATTTTGCACCCGCGATAAAGCGTTTACGTACAGCCATCTTTCGTTACCCTTTATTCAAATTCATCCCAGCCATCAAGCTGGCGTCGTTCCTGTTGCATCTCTCGCTGGAAGATCTCCTCCAGCTCGCGACGCGCTTCCCGCACGCGGGATATCTGCGCCGTATCGGTATGTACCGGCATCAGCTCGCGCAACATCCGCATATCCAGCCGGCGGAAGTGCATCTGGGCGCGCTGCGCCTGATGCGGATGCATGCCGAGCGAGATCAGCGCCTTACGGCCCAGCTCCAGCGCACTGGAGAACGTCTCACGGGAGAAGTGTTTCACACCCGCCTGCAACAATTCGTGAGCTTCAACACGTCCCCGCGCACGCGCCAGAATATGCAGATGCGGGAAATGCTGCTGGCACAGATCCACCAGCTTCATCGTGTCTTCCGGATCGTTACAGGTAATCACGATGGACTCTGCCGCTTCCGCCCCCGCCGAGCGCAGCAGCTCAAGCTGGGTCGCGTCGCCGTAGTAAACCTTGTAGCCATATTTGCGCATCAGGTTGACCGCGCTGATATCACGCTCCAGTACCGTAATGCGCATTTTGTTCGCCATCAGCAAACGCCCGATAACCTGTCCAAAACGGCCAAAGCCCACCACAATCACCTGCGGCTTATCGTCTTCCACCCACGGCGCTTCGTCTTCATCGTCATTTGGGTTCAGGCGGCGCGACAGCAGTTTATCCACCAGCTTCATCAGCAGCGGCGTGGTCATCATAGACAGCGTGACCGTCACCAGCAAAAGCGCCATCTGATCGTCTTTAAACAGCTTCTGGGAGGATGCGGTCGAGAAAAGCACAAACGCGAACTCGCCTCCCTGGCTTAACACGCTGGCAAACTGCATGCGTTCCGAACTGCGCAGCCCGTAGATACGCGCTATGACGTACAGTACCAGCATCTTCACCGCAACCAGGATAGCTACGCTCACTATCACCCACAGCAGATGGGTATAGAGCACACCGAGGTTAAGCGCCATCCCCACAGAAATAAAGAACAGGCCTAACAGCAGCCCTTTGAAGGGATCGATGGCAATTTCCAGCTCGTGCCGATACTCACTCTCCGCCAGCAGCACCCCGGCGATAAAGGTCCCGAGCGCCATCGAGAGCCCCAGCGCGTCCATAAACAACGCCGATCCCAGCACCAGCAGCAGCGTCGCGGCGGTAAACACCTCGCGAACGCCCGACGCGGCTATAAAGCGGAACACGGGACGTAGCAGGAAACGACCGCCAATCAGCATGCCCGCGAAGGCCAGCACCTTCATGGCGATTTTAGCCCAGTCGAAGTGATCGTCCCCGGACCCCGCCAGCAGCGGCACCAGCGCCAGCGCCGGGATCACCGCCAAATCCTGGAACAGCAGCACCGAAAAGCCCAGCTGACCGGCTTCGTTGCGATTCATCCCTTTGTCGCGCATCAGCTGCAGCGCCATCGCCGTCGACGACATCGCAAGCCCTATCCCGCCAATCACCGCCGCCTGCCATGAAAAGTTTGTCAGCATTAACAGGCCACCCAGGATCGCGGCGCTGAACAACACCTGCGCGGCGCCCACGCCAAAGATAGAGCGTCGGAGCTGCCACAATTTCGAAGGATTCAGCTCCAGGCCGATGATGAACATCAGGAACACCACGCCCAGCTCGGAGAAATGGAGGATCTCATCGACATCGCTGATGAATCCCAGCCCCCATGGCCCAATCGCGATCCCCGCCAGCAGATACCCCAGCACCGCACCGATACCAATACGGGCTGCAAGCGGCACCGCGACGACGGCCGCAAATAAAAACAGCACCCCGGCGAGGAGTAAATTCGATCCTTCCATTAACGACCTCCTGCCGGAATAGGTGACGCCAGCCATTCACCGTAGGCTCTGGCGTGGCTTGCCAGCTCTTTCGGATCCTGACGCCGCGCCCAGTAGACAATAATCGGGCTCATCCAGTGCATACGGCACATCGCCGCCGTCAGCTCGAATGGCCTGAGGATATCGCTCATCGGATAGCGGTTCAGCCCGTCGTGGCGGTAAGCGCTTTCGGGTTCACCGGTCGTAATCACACTACGCCAGTACTTTCCCGCCAGCTGGTTGCCCCCCACCCCGCTGGAGAAGCCCCGGCTCAACACGCGGTCCAGCCACTCTTTGAGCAGCGCCGGACAGCTATAGGTATAAAGCGGATGCTGGAACACAATCACGTCATGCTGACGCAGCAGCTCCTGCTCGTAAGGGATATCAATAAAGAAATCAGGATAGTGCGCGTAGAGATCGTGCACCGTTACGTTACTAAGCTGTGTGGCCGGCTTAAGCAGCACCCGGTTTGCCACCGAGTCCTGAGATTCCGGATGGGCATACAGCAGCAGCACTTTTGCTGTCTGAGACATCATTCCCCTCCCGGTCTTGTTTCTGTTTTTGTGTATCGTCGCTGTTTTGGGCTACCATGGCGGCCCGGTGCGGAAAATGGCCCACACCTTACATTATCATAATGACAAATTAACATAGTCGGAACATACGGCGCTTCTATGATTGTTTTCTCCTCGTTACAAATTCGTCGCGGCGTGCGCGTCCTGCTGGATAACGCCACTGCTACCATCAACCCGGGCCAAAAAGTGGGTCTGGTCGGCAAAAACGGCTGCGGTAAATCCACCCTGCTGGCGCTGCTGAAAAACGAGATTAGCGCGGATGGCGGTAACTTTACCTTCCCGGGAAACTGGCAGCTCGCCTGGGTAAACCAGGAGACGCCTGCGCTGAGCGAACCGGCACTCGACTATGTTATCGACGGCGACCGTGAATACCGTAAGCTCGAAGCGGAACTTCATTCTGCTAACGAGCGCAACGACGGTCACGCCATCGCCACCGTTCACGGCAAGCTGGACGCCATCGACGCGTGGACCATTCGCTCCCGCGCCTCCAGCCTGCTGCACGGCCTGGGCTTCAGCAACGAACAGCTGGAACGTCCGGTCAGCGACTTCTCCGGCGGCTGGCGTATGCGCCTCAACCTGGCGCAGGCGCTGATCTGCCGCTCTGACCTGCTGTTGCTCGACGAACCGACCAACCACCTCGATCTCGATGCGGTTATTTGGCTGGAGAAGTGGCTCAAGAGCTATCAGGGCACTCTGATTCTGATCTCCCACGACCGCGACTTCCTTGACCCGGTGGTGGATAAAATTATTCATATCGAACAGCAAACGATGTTCGAGTACACCGGCAACTACAGCTCCTTCGAGCGCCAGCGCGCGACGCGTCTCGCCCAGCAGCAGTCCATGTATGAAAGCCAGCAGCAGCGCGTGGCGCACCTGCAGAGCTTTGTGGATCGCTTTAAGGCCAAAGCCTCAAAAGCCAAGCAGGCCCAGAGCCGCATCAAGATGCTGGAACGCATGGAGATGATTGCCCCGGCGCACGTGGATAACCCGTTCCACTTCAGCTTCCGCGAGCCGGAAAGCCTGCCGAACCCGCTGCTGAAGATGGAGAAGGTCAGCGCGGGCTATGCCGACCGCATTATTCTCGACTCCATCAAGCTCAACCTGGTGCCGGGTTCACGTATTGGCCTGCTGGGGCGTAACGGCGCCGGTAAATCGACGCTGATCAAACTGCTGGCGGGCGAGCTTAACCCGGTCAGCGGCGAAATCGGCCTCGCGAAGGGCATCAAGCTGGGTTACTTCGCCCAGCATCAGCTGGAATTTTTACGCGCGGATGAATCGCCGATTCAGCACCTCGCGCGTCTTGCGCCGCAGGAGATGGAGCAGAAGCTGCGCGACTATCTCGGCGGCTTCGGCTTCCAGGGCGATAAGGTGACTGAAAACACCGAGCGCTTCTCCGGCGGCGAAAAGGCCCGTCTGGTGCTGGCGCTGATCGTCTGGCAGCGCCCGAACCTGCTGCTGCTCGATGAACCGACCAACCACCTGGATCTCGACATGCGTCAGGCGCTGACCGAGGCGCTGATTGAGTTCGAAGGCGCGCTGGTGGTGGTTTCGCACGACCGTCACCTGATCCGCTCCACCACGGACGATCTCTATTTAGTGCACGGCGGCAAAGTCGAACCGTTCGACGGCGATCTGGAAGACTATCAGCAGTGGCTGACGGACGTGCAGAAGCAGGAAAACCAGCCGGAAGAGTCAGCGAAAGACAACGCCAACAGCGCGCAGGCGCGTAAAGATCAGAAGCGCCGTGAGGCGGAGCTGCGCACCCAGACGCAGCCCCTGCGTAAAGAGATTACCCGTCTCGAAAAAGAGATGGAAAAACTCAACGCCACGCTGGCTATCGTTGAAGAGAAGCTCGGCGATAGCGGCCTGTATGACCAGAGCCGCAAGGCTGAGCTGACCGACTGCCTGCAAACCCAGGCGAAGACCAAATCCAGTCTCGAAGAGTGCGAGATGGCGTGGCTCGACGCGCAGGAACAGCTGGAAGCGATGCTGCAGGCTGACTGACTTATTTACCCCGTTTGAAGAGCAGAATCCGTACCGGGTTCGGAAATCCAGCTTAAACGGGGTACAATTCGGAAAGTATCGTAAATTTCCGACAAGAATCAGCATCGCGCTTATGACCCAAATCATTCCATCAGACTTCGACATTGCGGCCGAAGACAGCACTGAGTTCGTGCCTATGCGCGGCGTGGCCAATCCGCATTTGCAGACCATGCTGCCGCGACTGATCCGCCGCAAGGTTCAGTTCACCCCGCACTGGCAACGGCTTGACCTGCCAGACGGTGATTTTCTGGATCTCGCCTGGAGCGAAGCGCCTGAACAGGCTCGCCATAAGCCGCGTCTGGTGGTTTTCCACGGTCTGGAAGGCAGCCTGCACAGCCCGTATGCGCATGGGCTAATTGAGGCGGCAAAAGCGCGCGGCTGGCTCGGCGTGGTGATGCATTTTCGCGGCTGCAGCGGTGAACCGAATCGTCAGAAACGCATTTATCACTCGGGTGAAACCGAAGACGGGACGTGGTTTTTACACTGGCTGCGGGAAAATTATGGCACCGTGCCAACGGCCGCCGTGGGCTACTCGCTGGGCGGCAATATGCTGGCCTGTCTGCTGGCCAAAGAGGGCGAAAGCGTACCGCTGGATGCCGCCGTCATTGTCTCCACGCCGTTTATGCTCGAGCAGTGCAGCTACCACATGGATAAAGGCTTTTCCCGCGTCTACCAGCGCTACCTGCTCAACCTGCTGAAGGCCAACGCGGCGCGTAAGCTGAAGGCCTACCCGGATACCCTGCCGGTAAGCCTGCGCCAGCTGAAAAAGGTGCGTCGTATCCGCGAGTTCGACGACCTGATCACCGCGAAAATCCACGGCTTCGCCGATGCGATTGACTATTATCGTCAGTGCAGCGCCATGCCGCTGCTCAGCAAGATCACGCAGCCGACGCTGATTATTCATGCCAAAGATGACCCGTTTATGGATCATCACTCGATCCCCGCTCAGGAATTCCTGCCCGACAACGTTCACTATCAGTTGACCGAGCACGGCGGCCACGTCGGCTTTATCGGCGGCACGCTGCGCCGCCCGAAAATGTGGCTTGAGGCGCGTATTCCTGACTGGCTGACCCCTTATCTGGACGGTGCAAAATGATTATTCCCTGGCAGGATCTGGCTCCCGAAACGCTCGATAATCTGATTGAAAGCTTTGTATTACGCGAAGGCACCGATTATGGTGAACAGGAACGCTCGCTTGAGCAAAAGGTCAACGATGTTAAGCGCCAGCTGAAAAGCGGCGACGTGGTGCTGGTGTGGTCAGAACTGCATGAGACGGTCAATATCATGCCCCGCAACGCGTTTCACGGCTGATCTTCCACCCTTTTCAGTCAGGGAGTTGCTATGTCTGCCAGACATCCGGTTATTGCCGTTACGGGGTCGAGTGGTGCGGGAACCACCACCACCAGCCTCGCATTTCGCAAGATTTTCGCCCAGCTGAATCTCCGTGCGGCGGAGGTCGAAGGCGACAGCTTTCACCGCTACACGCGCCCGGAGATGGACATGGCCATTCGTAAGGCGCGCGATTCGGGTAAACACATCAGCTACTTCGGCCCGGAGGCCAATGACTTTGGCCTGCTGGAACAAACCTTTATAGAGTACGGTAAGAGCGGCAAAGGGCAGTCCCGCAAGTATCTGCATACCTATGATGAAGCCGTACCCTGGAATCAGGTGCCGGGAACCTTTACCCCGTGGCAGCCGCTGCCGGAACCCACCGACGTCCTCTTTTACGAAGGATTGCACGGCGGCGTGGTCACGCCTCAACACGACGTGGCGCGCCACGTGGATCTGCTGGTCGGCGTGGTCCCTATCGTTAACCTGGAGTGGATCCAGAAGCTGACGCGCGACATGAGCGAGCGCGGCCATTCGCGAGAGGCGGTGATGGACTCCGTGGTGCGCTCCATGGAGGATTACATTAACTTCCTGACGCCGCAGTTCTCCCGCACCCATATCAACTTCCAGCGCGTGCCGACGGTGGACACCTCGAACCCGTTTGCCGCTAAAAGCATCCCGTCGCTGGATGAGAGCTTTGTGGTGATCCATTTCCGCAATCTCGAAGGCATTGATTACCCGTGGCTGCTGGCAATGCTGCAGGGCTCGTTTATTTCGCACATGAATACGTTAGTCGTGCCGGGCGGAAAAATGGGGCTGGCGATGGAGCTCATCATGACGCCGCTGGTGGAGCGACTGATGGAAGGGAAGCAGATCGCGTGAGCATGTTCCCTCTCCCTGTGGGAGAGGGTTAGGGTGAGGGCATCAACACGCACGATGCCCCATCAGTCACGCCTCGATCACTTCATACGAATGCGTGATTTTTACCGCTTTCTCCAGCATTAACGCCACAGAGCAGTACTTCTCCGCAGACAGGTCCACCGCACGCGAGACCGCCGCGTCTTTCAGCTCTTTACCGGTGACCACAAAGTGCAGGTTAATATGGGTGAACAGGCGTGGCGCCTCTTCGCGACGCTCTGACGTGAGTTTAACCTCACAATCCGTCACGTCATGACGTCCTTTTTGCAGAATCGACACCACATCAATTGCGCTGCATCCGCCTGCCGCCATCAGCACCATTTCCATTGGGCTGGGTGCTTTATCACCGGAGTTACCGTCCATCAAAATCTGGTGTCCTGACGCGGACTCGCCCAGGAACGTTAAACCTTCAACCCATTTCACGCGCGCTTGCATATTCATTAACTCCAACGTTGCATTTTTGGTGACAGATTACGTGTGCGTTACATTTATCGCAATGGAAGGCGACCTGCATCATGCTGAAGCGAGACACCAGGAGACACGCGGCGAAAGCTATGCTAAAACACTCAGGATGCTACAGTAATACATTGACGTTACACGTGTATGCAGAGGACATCAAACTTTACTGGCTGCGAAACGTTACGGTAGCCGACTTCCCAGGGTATGGGTAAGAATTCGATTGCAACCCCAGAGTCCGGATGCATCTGATGACTCTGGTGACAGCTTATAACAGAGGATAACAGCGCATGGTGCTTGGCAAACCGCAAACAGACCCGACTCTCGAATGGTTCTTGTCTCATTGCCACATTCATAAGTACCCATCGAAGAGCACGCTGATTCACCAGGGTGAAAAAGCGGAAACGTTGTATTACATCGTTAAAGGCTCGGTGGCAGTGCTGATCAAAGATGAAGAAGGGAAAGAGATGATCCTTTCTTATCTGAACCAGGGCGATTTCATCGGTGAACTGGGCCTGTTTGAAGAGGGCCAGGAACGTAGCGCCTGGGTTCGTGCAAAGACAGCATGTGAAGTGGCTGAAATTTCTTACAAGAAGTTCCGTCAGCTGATTCAGGTTAACCCTGACATCCTGATGCGTCTTTCTTCCCAGATGGCGCGCCGTCTGCAGGTCACGTCAGAGAAAGTGGGTAACCTCGCCTTCCTGGACGTTACCGGCCGTATCGCACAAACTCTGCTGAACCTGGCGAAACAGCCAGACGCCATGACCCACCCGGACGGCATGCAAATTAAAATTACCCGTCAGGAAATTGGTCAGATCGTCGGTTGCTCCCGTGAAACAGTAGGCCGTATCCTGAAAATGCTGGAAGATCAAAACCTGATCTCCGCCCACGGTAAAACCATCGTGGTCTACGGAACGCGTTAATTCCGCTTAAACGGCGTGCCATCGCAAGGTGTCACGCCGTTTTTGTCTCTACTCCCCATGTGGCGCAGGCTGATCTATCACCCGGAAGTTAACTACGCACTGCGGCAAACGCTGGTGTTGTGTCTTCCTGTGGCCATAGGCCTGATACTCGGACATCTTCAACAAGGCCTGCTGTTTTCCCTCGTGCCCGCCTGCTGCAACATCGCCGGTCTGGACACACCGCATAAGCGCTTTTTCAAACGCCTGATTATCGGTGGCTGCCTGTTTGCCGGCTGTAGCCTCGCCGTACAACTTCTGCTTGCCCGGGATATCCCGCTGCCGCTGATCCTGACCGTGCTGGCGATGACCCTTGGCGTCACGGCGGAAATCAGTTCGCTGCACGCTCGCCTGCTTCCCGCCTCGCTGATTGCGGCCATTTTCACGCTGAGCCTCGCCGGGAACATGCCGGTGTGGGAGCCGCTGCTGATCTACGCCCTGGGGACATTATGGTACGGGCTGTTTAACTGGTTTTGGTTCTGGCTGTGGCGGGAGCAGCCGCTGCGTGAATCCCTGAGCCTGCTCTATGTGCAGCTTGCGGATTACTGCGAAGCCAAATACACCCTGCTCACCCAGCATACCGACCCGGAAAAATCCTTACCGCCGCTGCTGACGCGCCAGCAGAAGGTGGTGGATCTCATAAGCCAGTGCTATCAGCAGCTGCATATGCTCGCCGCCAACAAGAACCACGAATACAAACGGCTGCTGCGTACCTTCCAGGTCGGGCTGGATCTACAGGAGCATATCTCCGTAAGCCTTCACCACCCGCAGGAGGTGCAAAAGCTGGTCGAGCGCAGCCACGCCGAAGCGGTGATCCGCTGGAACGCGCAGACCGTCTCGGCACGTCTGCGCGTGCTGGCCGATGATATTCTCTACCACCGCTACCCGACGCGCTTTAACATGGAAAAACAGCTGGGCGCGCTGGAGAAAATCGCCCGCCAGCATCCCGATAACCCGGTCGGCCAGTTTGCCGCCTGGCACTTCAGCCGCATCGCCCGCGTGTTGCGCACCCAGCGCCCGCTTTATCCCCGCGACCTGATGGCGGATAAGCAAAAACGGCTTCCGCTATTGCCCGCGCTCAAAAGCTATCTTTCTCTTAAATCGTCCGCTCTGCGCAACGCCGCAAGGATCAGCGTGATGCTCAGTACCGCCAGCCTGATGGGCATGGCGCTGCACCTGCCGAAACCCTACTGGATCTTAATGACCGTGCTGTTTGTCACCCAGAACGGCTACGGCGCCACGCGGGTGCGTATTCTGCATCGGGCTGGCGGAACGCTGGCCGGGCTGATCATTGCGGGCGTGACGCTGCACTTCCACGTGCCGGAAGGCTATACCCTGGCAGGGATGCTGGCGATTACGCTGGTGAGCTACCTGATTATCCGCAAAAACTACGGCTGGGCGATGGTGGGCTTTACGGTGACGGCGGTATATACCCTGCAGCTGCTCACGCTGAATGGCGAACAGTTTATTGTCGCCAGGCTGATTGATACCCTGATCGGCTGCCTGATTGCCTTTGGCGGCATGGTCTGGCTGTGGCCGCAGTGGCAGAGCGGGCTGCTGCGCCAGAACGCCCACGACGCGCTGGAAGCCGACCAGCAGGCTATTCGCCTGATCCTGAGCAACGACCCGCAGCCCTCCCCGCTGGCCTATCAGCGGATGAAGGTCAACCAGGCGCACAACGCCCTGTTTAACTCACTCAACCAGGCGATGCAGGAGCCGGGCTTTAACTCGCACTATCTGGCAGACATGAAGCTCTGGGTGACGCACAGCCAGTTTATCGTCGAGCATATTAACGCCATGACCACGCTGGCGCGCGAGCACACGATGCTAACGCCGGATCTGGCGCAGCGCTATTTGCAGTCGTGTGAAATTGCGTTGCAGAGGTGTCAGCAGCGTCTGGAGTATGACGCGCCGGGCGAGTCGGGCGACTCAAACATTCTTGAAGCGCCGGAGACGTTGACCCACGGGCCAATGAGCACCCTGGAGCAGCATTTACAGCGCGTTCTGGGGCATCTGAACACCATGCACACCATTTCGTCGGTGGCATGGCGTCAGCGTCCGCATCACGGCATTTGGTTAACGCGCCGGCTAAAGCGAACCGAGTATTAGCCTTTTACAATCTTCTCGACCGCGACAGCAAAGCGGGTTAACCCGTCTTCGATGTCTTTGTCTTCTACCACCAGCGACGGCGCAAAGCGCATCACGTCAGGCCCGGCATTAAGCACCATCACCCCTTCGTGCGCGGCGGCGTGCAGGAAGTCGCGCGCGCGGCCTTTGTACTGAGGCTTCAGTTCGGCGCCAATCAACAGCCCCATCCCGCGGATTTCGCTGAACACATCGTACTGCTCATCAATCTTTTGCAGGTGTTTTACGAAAAGCTCGCGCTTCGCGCTAACGGCGTTCAACACCTCCGGCGTGTTGATAATGTCGAATGCGGCACCCGCCACGGCGCTCGCCAGCGGGTTACCGCCGTAGGTGGAACCATGAGAACCGACGTGGAACGCGGAGGCGATCTCCTGCGTCGTCAGTACCGCACTCACCGGGAAACCGCCGCCGAGCGCTTTGGCGCTGGTCAGAATATCCGGCGTCACGCCGTAGTGCATATAAGCGAACAGATCGCCGGTACGCCCCATCCCGCACTGCACTTCATCAAAGACCAGCAGCGCCTGATGCTCGTCGCACAGCGCGCGCAGCCCTTTCAGGAATTCCGGGGTTGCCGCCGTCACGCCGCCTTCCCCCTGGATCGGCTCGACAACAACGGCGCAGGTATGGTCGTCCATGACCGCTTTCACCGCGTGCAGATCGTTAAACGGCACGTGGACAATGTCGGCCGGTTTCGGGCCAAACCCGTCGGAATACTTCGGTTGGCCGCCAACGGAGACGGTAAAGAAGGAGCGTCCGTGGAAGGCATTGTGGAAGGCGATGATTTTGGTTTTGTACGGGCTGTGGCGCGTTGTCGCGTAGTAGCGTGCCAGCTTAAACGCAGTTTCGTTGGCTTCAGTGCCGGAGTTCATAAACAGCACGCGCTCGGCAAAGGTCGCATCGATGATCTTGCGGCCCAGGCCCAGCGCCGGTTCGTTGGTGAACACATTGCTGGTATGCCACAGGGTTTCGCCCTGGGTTTTCAGCGCCTCAACCAGCGCGGGATGGCAATGACCCAGCGCCGTGACCGCAATCCCGCCCGCGAAATCCACATACTCTTTACCCTGCTGATCCCAGACGCGGCTGCCTTTCCCCTTCACCGGGATAAACTCAGCCGGTGCATAAATCGGCAGGATCACTTCATCAAATGTCGCGCGGGTAATTGCTGGTTGTTCAGTTGCCATGTCATGACCATCCATTTTTATGTCACAGTGATTGTGAAAATATAATCACAAAATATGCATAAAAAATCACAGCAAGGCAACAGATATTCAGCGATTGAGGAAATTTGCCAGCAGCGCGTGCCCCTGCTCGCTGAGGATGCTTTCCGGGTGGAACTGCACGCCTTCGAGGTCCCATTCGCGGTGGCGAATCCCCATGATCTCCTGCGTATCGCTCCAGGCGGTCACCTCAAAGCAGTCGGGCAGGGTCGACGGGTCAATCACCAGGGAATGGTAGCGCGTCACGGTTAACGGGTTATTGAGCCCCGTGAATACCCCGGTGCCGGCGTGGGTGACCGGAGAGGTTTTACCGTGCATCACTTTCGCGGCGCGCACGATGGTGGCACCAAACGCCTGAGCAATCGCCTGATGGCCCAGACAAACGCCCAGGATCGGCAGCTTGCCGGCATAGTGCTGGATAACATCCAAAGAAATACCCGATTCTGACGGCGTACACGGCCCCGGAGAAATCACGATTTTCTGCGGAGCCAGCGTCCCGATATCGGCCAGTCCGATCTCGTCGTTGCGGCGGACAACCACCTCTGCACCCAGTTCACAAAAATACTGGTAAAGGTTCCAGGTGAAGGAATCGTAGTTATCAATCAGCAGAATCATGGCGGCTCCCGAAAAAAATGCCGCCCTATTCTACTCAGATTCCCGCGCTTCGCTCACTACTTTGGCAAAGATAGCGTTCAGCGCGGTTAAATCTCCCGTTGCGCCGCTTCGGTTAGCCGTCACCCACTGGTCGGGATCGATATCGCGCCAGTCCAGCGAGTAGCCCGCGTGGAGCGCCAGCTGCTCGAAGAAAACGCGCTGGGCAATACCGTTGCCGCGCATAAATGGATGCAGCATGTTGATTTCGCAGTAATAGTGGCTAACCCGGTCAACAAACGCCGCTTTCTCAAGACCCACGAGATACTTTTCGCTTTCCAGCGCCGCCATCAGCTCGTTGCCCATCTTCTCGATGTATTCGAAATGGCAGAAAGGAATGTCACCCTTAAAAATATCGTCGGTACGTAACTCGCCTGCCCGCTTCATCTCGCTGCGGTACAGATGACGATGAATGAGGCACAGATGGGGCAACCCGGGCGCGGAAGGCCCAAGCTCCAGCGTCTCAATATGGGGCTCTGAGGGACCATTACCTTTTTCAAGGAGACAACTGGCCTGTAAATTGACGTTACGCTGCTGTTCCCAGAGACGGGATTTTTGCTTGTCGGTGAGCTTTTTCACTTAACGCCTCCCTGAATAGTCCGTTTGCCACAAGTATAAGCAGCAAAACGCGCTTTCGCAGGGAGGGTCACATAACGCGGGCAGAAGAAGCCCGCGCTCAGAAGAATTACGGCAGAACTTTTGCGGAGAGGATAACCACCGGTTTTGACGGCACATTCTGGTACGGACCGACGTCGTGAGTAGGCACCTGAGAAATCTTATCGGCCACGTCCATGCCTTTCACAATCTTACCGAAAACGGCATAGCCAAAGTCGCGCTGACCGTGGTCGAGGAAGGCGTTATCCGCCACGTTCAGGAAGAACTGGCTGGTCGCGCTATCTTTGTCTGCGGTACGCGCCATGGAGATGGTGCCGCGTTTGTTCAGCAGGCCGTTGTCCGCTTCGTTTTTGATTGGCGGGTTAGGCTGCTTCTGCTGCATCTGCTCGTTGAAGCCGCCGCCCTGTACCATAAAGCCTGGGATCACGCGGTGGAAGGTGGTGTTGTTATAGAAACCACTGTTCACGTAGTCGAGGAAGTTTTTCACAGAAACCGGAGCTTTCTGGCTATTCAGTTCCAGCTCAATATTCCCGGCAGAGGTGGTCAGCAGAACGTGAGGGTCCCCTTTGGCTGCCAGCGCAGCAGGGGAAACGGCAGAAAGAGCAAACACAGCTGCGACAGCCGCCAGTGTTGATTTGAGCATGAGAATTCCTTAACAAAGCGCAGTATAAAAAGCGAATGGCTTGATTCTAAAGAGCAGTATGAACGGAGACCAGCCTTTTACCTAATTTTACGAAATTGAAACAATTATTACCGCGCAAACGATTGGTTACGCCGTCAATTAATGTGATTTAGATCACACTAAAACCTGCAATGACGTAATCATTGCCCTTAAAAGATAGGAATAGATCACTTTAGCGACTAAAATCTGCCCGCTCTCAGCGCCCCCCGGGCGCTTTTCTTTTTCTGAACAGGCCAGACATGACTAACAGCAATCGCATCAAGCTCACATGGATCAGCTTCTTCTCCTACGCCCTGACCGGCGCGTTGGTGATCGTCACCGGGATGGTGATGGGGAATATCGCAGACTACTTCCAGCTGCCCGTTTCCAGCATGAGTAACACCTTTACCTTCCTCAACGCGGGGATCCTGATCTCTATCTTCCTGAATGCCTGGCTGATGGAAATCGTCCCGCTGAAAACCCAGCTGCGCTTTGGCTTTGTGCTGATGGTTGCCGCCGTGGCGGGCCTGATGCTGAGCCACAGCATCGCCCTGTTCTCCGCAGCTATGTTCGTGCTGGGTCTGGTCAGCGGGATCACCATGTCGATCGGTACGTTCCTGATTACCCACATGTATGAAGGCCGCCAGCGCGGCGCGCGTCTGCTGTTTACCGACTCCTTCTTCAGCATGGCCGGAATGATTTTCCCGATGGTCGCGGCGGTTCTGCTGGCGCGCAGCATTGAGTGGTACTGGGTTTATGCCTGCATCGGCCTGGTCTACGTGGCGATCTTTATTCTGACCTTCGGCTGCGAGTTCCCGGTGCTGGGCAAGAAAGCGCAAACCACCGCAGAGCCCGTTGCGAAGGAAAAGTGGGGCATCGGCGTGCTGTTCCTCTCCATCGCCGCGCTGTGCTACATCCTGGGCCAGCTGGGCTTTATCTCCTGGGTACCGGAGTACGCTAAAGGTCTGGGCATGAGCCTGAACGACGCGGGTAAAGTGGTGAGCGATTTCTGGATGTCTTACATGTTCGGCATGTGGGCGTTTAGCTTCATCCTGCGCTTCTTCGACCTGCAGCGCATTCTGACCGTGCTGGCGGGGCTGGCGACCGTGCTGATGTACCTGTTCATCAACGGTTCACCGGAGCACATGCCGTGGTTCATTCTGACCCTGGGCTTCTTCTCCAGCGCCATTTATACCTCGATCATCACCCTGGGCTCCCTGCAGACCAAAGTGGCCTCGCCGAAGCTGGTTAACTTCGTCCTGACCTGCGGCACCATCGGCACCATGCTGACCTTCGTGGTCACCGGCCCGATCGTGGCCCACAGCGGCCCGCTGGCGGCGCTGCACACCGCGAACGGTCTGTATGCCGTGGTGTTCATCATGTGCTTCGCTCTGGGCTTCGTGACCCGCCACCGCCAGCACAACGCGGCGGCAGCGTCTCACTAACCCCTACGCCCCTTTGCGCTCGGCAGAGGGGCTGTTTCTGGCAAAACTTACCTCTTCTCCTCCGATATCCATCTGGATCCACGTCTGCGCCAGCTGCGTCGTGGCGATCACCCGCCCCTGACGAATCGACCAGCGCACCGGCACCTGACAGCGCACCGCTTCAAACCCGCTCTCCGCAGGCAGAATAATCAGGTTCGCCGGGTTCCCCGTGGCAATACCGTAATCGCTCAGGCCGAAGGTACGGGCGCTGTTATGGGTGATGAGATTCAGGCCGCTGTCGATTTGCGGATAGCCCATCATCTGGCAGACGTGCAGCCCCATATGCAGCACCTGCAGCATGTTGCCGGTGCCGAGCGGGTACCACGGGTCGAAGACGTCGTCATGACCGAAGCAGACGTTAATGCCCGCTTCCTGCAGCTCTCTCACCCGGGTGATGCCGCGGCGCTTCGGATAGTCATCAAAGCGCCCCTGAAGATGAATATTGACCAGCGGGTTAGCGACGAAGTTAATCCCCGACATTTTCAGCAGACGGAAGAGCCGCGAGGTGTAAGCGCCGTTGTAGGAGTGCATGGCGGTGGTGTGGCTGGCCGTCACGCGCGGGCCGATACCTGCTTCATACGCCAGCGCTGCCACCGTCTCGACAAACCGCGACTGCTCGTCGTCGATTTCATCGCAGTGGATATCCAGCGGACGGTCATACTTCTTCGCCAGTTCAAAAGCGATATGCAGCGACTGCACGCCATACTCGCGGGTGAACTCGAAGTGCGGGATCGCCCCCACCACGTCGGCCCCCAGCCTTAACGCCTCTTCCAGCAGCGCCGCGCCGTTCGGGTAAGAGAGAATACCTTCCTGCGGGAACGCGACGATTTGCAGCGTCACCCACGGGGCAACCTCCTGCTTCACCTCCAGCATCGCCTTCAGGGCGGTGAGCGTCGGGTCGGAGACATCCACATGGGTACGGACAAACTGGATGCCGTTGGCAATTTGCCACTTCAGCGTTTTCCAGGCGCGCGCTTTAACATCCTCATGGCTGAGCAACGCCTTGCGCTCCGCCCAGCGCTCAATGCCTTCGAACAGCGTGCCGGACTGGTTCCAGTTCGGCTCACCCGCGGTCTGGGTCGTATCAAGATGAATATGCGGCTCAATGAACGGCGGGATAGCAAGCCCGCCACGCGCGTTCAATACTTCATAACTTTCGGCGTGGGTGTCGTCCATCGGGGTGATGTCACCAAATCGCCCGTTCTCAATGGCGAGCTGCCACAGCCCTTCCTGACCCGGTAAACGAACATTCTGAACAAGCCATAACGGTGTTGTAGACATACCCTTCCCCTAAAAAACGCCGCTGATATTCAGGCGTATCGATTTTGGCAAAACCGCCCCTGATTTGTACACAAATTCAACGAGCACGAAAAGCCTGCGATTTCCGCCACTTATAAAAATCCTGACAAATCAGTTATATACCACCTAAGGAGTAGGCGAAGACGTATTTGATTTGCATCAATAAGCGCCCCTGCTGAATCGTTAAGGTAGGCAATAATAGAAAAGAAATCGAGGCAATAATGAGCAAAGTCAGACTCGCTATCATCGGTAACGGCATGGTCGGCCACCGCTTTATTGAGGATCTTCTCGATAAGGCCGATGCTGAGCAGTTCGATATTACCGTGTTCTGTGAAGAACCCCGCAAGGCGTACGACCGTGTGCACCTGTCTTCCTACTTCTCCCATCATACCGCCGAAGAGCTCTCTCTGGTGCGCGAAGGTTTCTACGAGAAGCATGGCGTAAAAGTGCTGGTGGGCGAACGCGCTATCACCATCAACCGTCAGGAAAAAGTGATCCACTCCAGCGCCGGGCGTACGGTTTTTTACGACAAGCTGATCATGGCGACGGGCTCCTATCCGTGGATCCCGCCGATCAAAGGCTCGGAAACTCAGGATTGCTTCGTCTACCGTACCATTGAAGACCTCAACGCCATCGAGTCCTGCGCCCGTCGCAGCCGTCGCGGCGCGGTCGTCGGCGGCGGCCTGCTGGGTCTGGAAGCGGCAGGCGCGCTGAAAAACCTCGGCGTTGAAACCCACGTCATCGAATTTGCCCCGATGCTGATGGCCGAACAGCTCGACCACATGGGCGGTGACCAGCTGCGTCGTAAAATCGAAAGCATGGGCGTGAAGGTTCACACCAGCAAGAACACCAAAGAGATCGTTCAGGAAGGGACTGAAGCGCGCAAAACCATGCGCTTTGCCGACGGCAGCGAGCTGGAAGTGGACTTCATCGTCTTCTCCACCGGTATTCGCCCGCGCGACAAGCTGGCGACCCAGTGCGGGCTGGCCGTGGCGCAGCGCGGCGGGATCATGATCAACGACGCCTGCCAGACCTCCGATCCGGATATCTACGCCATCGGCGAATGCGCCAGCTGGAATAACCGCGTCTACGGCCTGGTGGCGCCGGGCTACAAAATGGCGCAGGTCGCCGTGGACCATATCCTCGGCAGCGAAAACGCGTTTACCGGTGCAGACATGAGCGCCAAGCTGAAGCTGCTGGGCGTGGACGTGGGCGGTATTGGCGATGCGCATGGCCGCACGCCCGGCGCTCGCAGCTATGTCTATCTCGACGAAAGCAAAGAAGTCTATAAACGCCTCATCGTCAGCCAGGACAACAAAACCCTGCTCGGCGCGGTGCTGGTGGGCGACACCAGCGACTTCGGCAACCTGCTCCAGCTGGTGCTGAACGCCATCGAGCTGCCGGAAAACCCGGACGCGCTGATCCTCCCGGCGCACGCGTCCAGCGGCAAGCCGTCTATCGGCGTGGATAAACTGCCGGACAGCGCGCAGATTTGCTCCTGCTTCGACGTCACCAAAGGCATGCTAATCTCCGCCATCAACAAAGGCTGCCACACAGTTGCGGCGCTGAAAGCGGAAACCAAAGCCGGTACCGGCTGCGGCGGCTGTATTCCGCTGGTCACTCAGGTGCTGAACGCCGAACTGGCGAAACAGGGCATCGAAGTGAACAACAACCTGTGCGAGCACTTCGCGTATTCTCGCCAGGAGCTGTATCATCTGATCCGCGTGGAAGGCATCAAGTCCTTCGACGAACTGCTGGCGAAACACGGCCAGGGCTACGGCTGCGAAGTGTGTAAACCGACCGTCGGCTCCCTGCTGGCCTCCTGCTGGAACGAGTACGTACTCAAGCCGGAACACACGCCGCTGCAGGACACCAACGACAACTTCCTGGCGAACATCCAGAAAGATGGCACCTACTCCGTTATTCCACGCTCAGCCGGTGGCGAAATCACGCCGGAAGGGCTGGTCGCCGTGGGCCGTATTGCGCGTGAATTTAACCTCTACACCAAAATTACCGGCTCCCAGCGTATCGGCCTGTTTGGCGCGCAGAAAGACGATCTGCCGGAAATCTGGCGTCAGCTGATTGAAGCCGGCTTCGAAACCGGTCACGCGTATGCCAAAGCGCTGCGCATGGCGAAAACCTGCGTGGGGAGCACCTGGTGCCGCTACGGCGTCGGCGACAGCGTGGGCTTCGGCGTGGAGCTGGAAAACCGCTACAAAGGCATCCGCACCCCGCACAAAATGAAGTTTGGCGTCTCCGGCTGTACCCGCGAATGTGCGGAAGCGCAGGGTAAAGACGTGGGGATCATCGCCACCGAGAAGGGCTGGAACCTGTACGTCTGCGGCAACGGCGGGATGAAGCCACGCCACGCGGACCTGCTGGCGGCGGATCTCGATCGCGACACGCTGATTCAGTATCTCGACCGCTTCATGATGTTCTATATCCGCACCGCCGATAAGCTGACCCGTACCGCCTCCTGGCTCGATAACCTGGAAGGCGGCATCGACTACCTGAAAGCGGTCATCATCGACGACAAGCTGGGCCTGAACGAGCACCTGGAAGCGGAGATGGCGCGCCTGCGCGAGGCGGTGATCTGCGAATGGACGGAAACCGTCAACACCCCGGCGGCGCAGACGCGCTTCAAACACTTCATTAACAGCACCCAGCGCGACCCGAACGTACAGGTTGTACCGGAGCGTGAACAGCATCGTCCGGCGACACCGTATGAACGTATTCCGGTCACGCTGGTGGAGGAAAACGCATGAGCCAGTGGATAAACATTTGCGATATTAACGACATCATCCCGGCCACCGGCGTATGCGCGCTGCTGGGCAGCGAGCAGGTTGCGATTTTCCGCCCTCGCCACGATGAACAGGTTTTTGCCATCAGCAATATCGACCCGTTCTTCGAGGCCAGCGTGCTCTCCCGCGGGCTGATTGCCGAGCATCAGGGCGAACTGTGGGTCGCCAGCCCGCTGAAAAAGCAGCGTTTCCGCTTAAGCGACGGCTACTGCATGGAAGATGATAGTCATTCAGTGAAGCACTATGACGTTCGCGTGAAGGACGGCAAGGTGCAGCTGAAAGGCTAATCCCCCGCCTTTTCAATACGAAAAGCTTATGACCCCTTATGGGTAACGGCAGGAAAAACCGTATGTTTTGTACGATTCCTGCTGTTATCCTGACGTCAATTCTTATCCCCTCCATGAAAGCTGCGAGGTAACGTCGTGGATCACCTGCCGATTTTTTGTCAATTACGCAACCGCGACTGCCTGCTCGTGGGCGGCGGCGACGTGGCTGAACGCAAAGCGCGCCTGCTGTTAGAGGCTGGCGCCCGGCTCACCGTCAACGCCCTCGCCTTCGCCCCACAGTTTGAGGTCTGGGCCCAGGAAGGGATGCTCACGCTGGAACAGGGTGAGTTTAATGAATCCCTGCTCGATACCTGCTGGCTGACGATTGCCGCAACGGACGACGATGAAGTGAACCAGCGCGTCAGCGACGCCTGCGAAGCGCGCCGAATCTTCTGCAACGTGGTGGATGCGCCGAAAGAGGCCAGCTTTATTATGCCGTCGATTATCGACCGCTCGCCGCTGATGATTGCGGTGTCGTCCGGCGGACGCTCGCCGGTTCTCGCCCGCCTGCTGCGGGAAAAGCTGGAGGCCGTGCTGCCGCAGCACCTTGGTCAGATTGCGCATTACGCCGGGCAGCTCCGCTCCCGCGTGAAGCAAACCTTCTCGACCGTTGGCGAGCGTCGTCGCTTCTGGGAAAAATTCTTTGTGAACGACAGGCTGGCGCAGTCGCTGGCGAATCAGGACACCAAAGCCGTAGAAGAGACGACCGAACAGCTGCTCAGCGAGCCGCTGGACCATCGCGGCGAAGTGGTGCTGGTGGGCGCAGGCCCCGGCGATGCGGGCTTGCTGACGCTGAAAGGGCTACAGCAGATCCAGCAGGCCGATACCGTGGTTTACGATCGCCTGGTCTCTGATGACATCATGAACCTGGTACGCCGCGATGCCGACCGCGTATTCGTTGGAAAACGGGCGGGCTATCACTGCGTGCCGCAGGAGGAGATTAACCAGATCCTGCTGCGCGAGGCGCAGAAAGGTAAGCGCGTGGTGCGCCTTAAGGGTGGCGATCCGTTTATCTTTGGTCGCGGCGGCGAGGAGCTGGAAACCCTGCGTGACGCGGGTATTCCGTTCTCCGTCGTGCCGGGCATTACGGCGGCATCCGGCTGCTCAGCTTACTCTGGCATTCCGCTGACCCACCGCGACTATGCCCAGAGCGTGCGTCTGGTGACGGGCCATCTGAAAACCGGCAGCGAGCTGGACTGGCATAACCTGGCCGCTGAAAAGCAGACGCTGGTGTTCTACATGGGGCTGAACCAGGCCGCGACGATTCAGGCGAAGCTGCTGGAGCACGGCATGGAGGCTGATATGCCGGTTGCGCTGGTGGAAAACGGTACCGCCATTACGCAGCGCGTGGTGGATGGCGTGCTGACGCAGCTCGGTGAACTGGCGCAGCAGGTAGAGAGTCCGGCGCTGATTATTGTTGGCCGCGTGGTTGAACTGCGCGAAAAACTCAACTGGTTCTCTAATCACTAACGCATATCCGTTCTTCTTCGAGTAGTCCTTAACCGGACTACTCCCCTGTTACCGCTGTCGATAACATACCGCCCTGAAATGGAACTTTTCCATTTATTCCCTCGTGTTACATCCAATTTAAGTTTCAAGACAAGGAATGCGTATGTTCAAACTGGCAAAAGCCGCCGTTCTGGTTGGCCTGTTATCGACTCTGACCGCCTGCACCGGTCACGTGCAAAACACCAAAAATAACTGCAGCTACGATTACCTGCTGCACCCGGCGATCTCCATTTCGAAGATCATCGGCGGTTGCGGCCCGGCGGCGCAGCAGTAAGCGTTTGACAGGCGTAAAAAAACCGGGATTTCCCGGTTTTTTAGTTTTGGAGAGTGTGGTTTTTAGTCGGGTGGCGGCTCCGCCTTACCCGACCTACACGATCCCGTAGGCCGGGTAAGCGTCAGCGCCACCCGGCAAAGCAGGCTCAAGGTTTACCCACAAACCCAATCGCTTCGTACACCGCTTTCAGGGTTTCGGACGCGCGCGCGCTGGCTTTTTCCGCGCCGTCTTTCATCACCTTCTGCAGGAAAGCTTCGTCGTTACGGTAGCGGTGATAACGCTCCTGCAGCTCGGTCAGCATCCCGGAAACGGCGTCTGCCACTTCACCTTTCAGGTGGCCGTACATCTTGCCTTCGAAGTGCTGCTCCAGCTCAGGAATGCTTTGGCCGGTCACGCCGGAGAGGATATCCAGCAGGTTGGAGACGCCCGCTTTGTTCTGCACGTCGTAGCGCACAACAGGCGGCTCGTCGGAGTCGGTGACCGCACGCTTGAGCTTTTTGACGACGGATTTCGGATCTTCCAGCAGGCCAATAACGTTGTTGCGGTTATCGTCAGACTTGGACATCTTCTTGGTCGGCTCCAGCAGCGACATCACGCGCGCGCCGGATTTTGGAATAAACGGCTCTGGCACTTTAAACACATCACCGTAAATCGCGTTAAAGCGCTGGGCGATATCGCGGCTCAGCTCCAGATGCTGCTTCTGGTCTTCACCCACCGGCACCTGGTTGGTTTGATACAGCAGGATGTCCGCCGCCATCAGCACCGGATAGTCGAACAGACCGGCGTTGATGTTTTCAGAGTAGCGCGCGGATTTATCCTTGAACTGGGTCATGCGGCTCAGCTCACCGAAATAGGTGTAGCAGTTCAGCGCCCAGCCCAGCTGCGCGTGCTCTGGCACGTGAGACTGAACGAAAATGGTGCTCTTCTCTGGATCGATGCCGCAGGCCAGGTACAGCGCCAGCGTATCCAGGGTGGCTTTACGCAGCTTCTCAGGATCCTGACGCGCGGTAATCGCGTGGAGATCGACGATGCAGTAAATGCAATGGTAGTCATCCTGCATGCTGACCCACTGACGTAACGCACCCATGTAGTTACCAATGGTCAATTCACCTGAAGGCTGTGCGCCACTAAAAACGATGGGCTTAGTCATGATTCAATTCCTGATGTTCACTGTGCGAAAGCCCGAGTGCGGGCAACAAATCTTTGAAGTGGTCGAAGACCACATCCGGCTCACTTAGCGTGATGGCCTCACCGTAGTTGTAGCCATAGGTTAACCCGACGGAAGGACACCCTGCCGCTCGGGCAGCCAGAATATCATTGCGCGAATCCCCGACAAAGAGCAGCTCCGCAGGCGTTAAGGATAATTTTCCTGCCACCAGCAACAGCGGTTCCGGATGCGGCTTTTTGTTCTGCACGTCATCGCCGCCCACAATCACGGAGAAGTACTTCGCGATATCCAGCGCTTCCAGCAGCGGTGCAACGAACGGGGTTGGCTTGTTGGTCACCAGCCCCAGCGGGAGGCCCTTCGCGTGCAGCGCGCTCAGCGTTTCCTGAACGTCCGGGAACAGGAAACTGCCCTCCTCGACGGTCTCTTCATAGAAACGATCGAACAGTTTGCGCAGAATCCGCAGCTGTTCATCCTTAGGGATGTCAGCGTGGTCAACGCTCGGTTTACCCTGCGCGGAACGCTGCGACGCGCGCTCCTGACGCGCCCACGTCAACGCGCGCTCCATCAGGACATCGGCGCCGTTGCCAATCCACGTTACCACGCGCTCTTCCCCCGCAACGGGGAGTTCAAGGGCGTACAGCGCCTGGTCTACGGCGCTCGTTAAGCCCGGCGCGCTGTCGACCAGCGTGCCGTCGAGGTCAAATGCGATACCCCGAATTGCCTGCAATTTATCCATGACTTACCTTCGCCAGCTCACGGCGCATTTCATCAATGACTTTTTTGTAATCCGGTTGGTCGAAAATTGCCGAACCTGCAACGAACATATCCGCGCCGGCTGCCGCAATTTCACCAATGTTATTCACTTTCACACCGCCGTCCACTTCCAGGCGAATATCGTAACCTGACTCATCAATACGACGGCGCACTTCACGCAGCTTATCCAGCGTGTGGGGAATGAACGACTGACCGCCAAAGCCCGGGTTAACGGACATCAGCAGAATCACGTCCAGCTTGTCCATGACATAGTCGAGATAGCTCAGCGGCGTGGCCGGGTTAAACACCAGGCCCGCCTTACAGCCGTTCTCTTTGATCAGCTGCAGCGTGCGGTCCACGTGTTCAGAGGCTTCAGGATGGAAAGTGATGATACTGGCACCCGCTGCGGCGAAGTCAGGCACGATGCGATCAACAGGCTTAACCATCAGGTGAACGTCGATCGGCGCGGTAATGCCATAGTTACGTAATGCCTTGAGCACCATTGGGCCAATGGTCAGGTTAGGGACGTAGTGGTTGTCCATAACGTCGAAATGGACGACATCTGCGCCAGCCGCGAGAGCTTTGGCGGTGTCTTCACCCAGGCGGGCAAAATCGGCCGACAGAATTGAGGGAGCAATCAAAAACTGTTTCATCCGCTTCTCCTTGAAATGTGTTTACCGGCGGGCAAAACGGCTCAGGGGCGATAAAGAGCCAGAAGTTCGTCCACCTTTTTACGTGTGCCGCCGTTGCTGCTAATGCTACGCCGCACTTTGACCTGAAAATGCTTCGCGGCTTTATACCATTCGCGCGTATCAGGCGTGTCGTGATTCGAAATTAACACCGGAATTCTTTTGCTGACCAGCTTTTCTGCCATCTCCGCCAGACGGGCCTGTTCGGCCGGGCTGAAGCTGTTGGTGTGATAAGCGGTGAAATTCGCCGTTGCAGACAGTGGTGCGTAAGGCGGGTCACAGTAAACCACCGAGTTTACGCCTGCCAGCTCCATACACTCTTCATAGGAGAGGCAATGAAACTCTGCGTTCTGCGCTTTTTCGGCAAAGTGGTACAGCTCGTCCTGCGGGAAATACGGGCGCTTATAGCGACCAAACGGCACGTTAAACTCTCCGCGCAGGTTATAGCGGCACAGGCCGTTGTAACCATGACGGTTGAGATAGAGGAACAGCAGCGCCCGACGGAACGGATCCTGACTCTGATTAAACTCAGTGCGGAACTGGTAGTAAACGTCCGGCTGATTATTCTCCGGCGTAAACAGTTTGCGCGCCTCTGCGACATACTCTTCGGTACGCAGCTTAACAATGTTATAGAGGCTGATAAGGTCGTTGTTGATATCCGCCAGGATATAACGAGAAAAATCGGTGTTGAGGAACACCGATCCCGCACCCACGAAAGGCTCGATTAGACACTCGCCTTTTGGCAGGTGCTTTTTAATATCATCGAGCAGGGGGTATTTCCCCCCTGCCCATTTCAGAAAAGCGCGATTTTTTTTCATGCTGACTAACTGATTACACCTTCTCCGGCTGTGGAGAAAGCTCCGACAGCATCCTGCGCTTTAAACATTACTTCAGATCGGCCTGAACCTGATGAATCGGCTTCGCCCAGGGATTTTTTGCCTGAACATCCGCTGGCAGTGCCGCTACGGCACGTTTCGCTTCATCTTTGGACGAATAAACGCCGCTGACCAGCACATACCACGGTTGACCGTTACGGGTCGTCTGATAAACAACATAGTCTTTCAGATTTGATTTCTTCGCCCAGCTGTTGAGGTTGTCATAGTTAGACGAACTGCTCAGCTGCAGCGTGTAGTTGCTGGATGGCGCAGACTTCATCGAGCCAACGTTACCTGCAGTTTTGCCTGCGGCGCTGCTGGAGGCTGTTGCCGTGGCTGCTGGAGCCGTTGCTGCAGGTGCCGCTGTGGTTGCCGTTGCTTTCGGCGCAGTCTGCGTGACTGGCGCTTTAGCAGGCTCGCTCACCGCAGCCGTTTCGGTGCGTTTCGGCTGTGCCGGTACGGCTTTCACTTCAGGCGCTTTTACGACTGCCTGAGGTTTGGTTTCACGCTTAGGCTCAATCACCGCCTGCTTACGTTCAGGACGCGTCGCAGTTTGCGTCTGGCGCGGTTTGGTTTCCGTCGCAGCCGTTTGTGGCTGAGCGTTACCGCCGCGAATTGGGGCAACGGTTGCCGGCTCAGTTGGCAGCGTGGAGTTAACCACGACGTTATCAACCTGCTGCTGGTTCTGCGGCTGCGTCAGCGCATTGTTCAGATCACCCTGAACTTCTACGCGCTGCTGGCCTTCAGGCGTAGCAGGTGCCTGACCCTGAGCAGGGGTTGAAGAAACGGGCGGCAGAGAAACATCCTGCGGCGCTGTGGTGTTACCTGCGGTCTGCTCTGCGGAAGTCGCACCCGGTGCAGGCTGTGCGCCATTCGCCTGATTGGTCGCATCGTTACCGGACAGGTTGATGCTCTTCTCAGCGGAAGCAGTTTGCTCGGTTGAGTTCGTTGACGGTGCTTTAAGCGCGGAGCCAATGCCAACAATCAGCAGCACAAGCACCAGAACGCCCAGGCCCATCATGATGTACTGGCGGGAAGCCGGTTTCGGCGCAGCGGCTTTTTTACGTTTACGTGGGCGACGCTCTACAGGCTGTTCGTCCATTGAATCTTCTTCGGACTCATAATCCTCTTCTGCTCGCTCTTCGTGCGCGTTGCGGCTGCGCGAAGGGCGACGATCGTCTGCATCCAGATCAACATCGTCAAAGTTGATCTGCGGCTCGTTATCACGTTCTGAAGATTGACGAGAACGACCAGTACGACGATCGCTGGGATCGGGTTTCAGCTCGTCTTCTGGTTTGAATTCATCCATTTAACACCCCACTCAAAGGCTTATGCTAACGACTTTGCATTTCACCTGAAGCTAAACGACCACCTGCGACAGTGGCCTGACCTTTCTAGTTGTTACGCCTGCTGACAATCAGCGATAGCGCCAAGAACGACATCGTGCGGCACTCCGCCGCGCACTTCACTCTTCCCTATTGCAAGCGGGAGTACAAGACGCATCTCACCTGCCAATACTTTTTTATCGCGCATCATGTGGGGTAAATACGCTTGCGCCGACATCTCCTGCGGCCCGGTTACCGGCAAACCTGCACGCTCAAGCAGCGCAATGATGCGTGCCGTCTCTTCAGGTTTAAACTGCCCCAGACGTTCAGAGGTGCGCGCTGCCATGACCATACCGGCCGCGACGGCTTCACCGTGCAGCCAGTTGCCGTAACCCATCTCGGCTTCAATGGCGTGGCCAAACGTATGCCCAAGATTCAGTAAAGCACGTAAGCCCGTTTCACGCTCGTCTGCAGCGACAACTTCTGCTTTCAGTTCACAACAACGACGAATGCAGTATGCCAGTGTAGCCTCATCCAGGCACAGCAGCGCATCCATATTCTCTTCAAGCCAGCTAAAGAACTCGCCATCCAGAATAATGCCGTATTTGATCACTTCCGCCAGACCCGAAGCCAGTTCGCGCTTCGGCAGGGTTTTCAGACAGTCGAGATCCACCACCACCGATGCGGGCTGGTAGAACGCGCCAATCATGTTTTTGCCGAGCGGATGGTTGACTGCCGTTTTGCCACCCACAGAGGAGTCGACCTGGGACAGCAACGTGGTCGGGATTTGAATAAAACGGACGCCACGTTGATAGCTTGCGGCCGCAAATCCGGTCAGATCGCCCACAACACCGCCGCCCAGGGCAAGCAGTGTTGTATCGCGACCGTGCGGTTTTTGCAGCAATGCGGTAAAGACGGTATCCAGTACCGTCAGGCTTTTATACTGCTCGCCATCGGGGAGAATCACACTGTCGACTTTTACGCCCGCCTGCTCAAGCAGGTGGCGTACGCGGTCGAGATAAAGCGGAGCCAGCGTCTCATTGGTGACCAGCATCGCCTGATCACCCGCTTTCAGTGGTAAAAAGGAAGCTGGGTCGTTAAACAAACCAGCCGCGATGGTGATAGGGTAACTACGTTCCCCGAGAGTAACTGTAATCCTCTCCATGACGCGACATCCACCTTTAATGCTTTTACCCGCAGGCGAGTGTATATAAAGCCAGAATCAGTTGCTTTCCAGCATATGAATAATCTGGTTTGCAACCACTTTAGCGCTCTGGTCGTCAGTACGAATGGTCACGTCGGCAATCTCTTCATACAGCGGATTGCGTTCATCGGCCAACGCTTCCAGAACTTCGCGTGGTGGCGTTTCAACCTGCAGCAGCGGGCGCTTTTTATCGCGCTGCGTACGTGCCAGCTGTTTCTCGATGGTCGTCTCAAGATAGACCACTACGCCACGGGCGGAGAGACGGTTACGGGTTTCGCGAGATTTCACAGAACCGCCGCCTGTTGCCAGAACGATGCCCTGTTTTTCCGTGAGTTCGTTGATCACTTTTTCTTCTCGGTCACGGAAACCTTCTTCGCCTTCTACATCGAAAACCCAGCCCACATCAGCTCCGGTTCGTTTCTCAATCTCTTGATCAGAATCGTAAAATTCCATATTGAGTTGTTGAGCTAACTGACGCCCAATAGTGCTTTTGCCGGCACCCATAGGCCCAACCAGAAAGATATTGCGTTTCTCTGCCATTTTATCGGTACTACTAAGACTATTCGTTAATGGTAATTCCCGCTTCGCAGACACCCAGCGTAGCAGGACATGAACTGAAACCTCATATGCAATAGAGCGAGAGTCAGACTAAAAATTATCTCAATACTCCGGCTTGTTTGGCAACTGATTAAATCACCGCGCCGGGCGCATAAGGTAATAAGACGTAAGTCCAACTCAAATCGGTACTCCTTGTATGCTAATTCATGCCCCACGTCAAACATCTGCAACAAACTGAATGCAAAATCATTGCGGGGATCGTTACCCGTCAGCGAATACCGACCAGACGTGGTGTAATAAACACCACTAGCTCGCGCCGTTCATTATCCTTCCCATCGTGGCGAAAAAGCTGCCCAAGCCAGGGGATTTTCCCCAGCCCCGGCACGCTGTCGCTGCCGGTTTTGTTCTTCTGCGAAAAAATTCCGCCCAACGCCAGCGTTTCTCCACTTTTTACCTCCACCTGGGTTTCTATCTCCTGTTTGTCGATCGCCAGCGTTTCGCCGTCAGCCTGCTGCAGGACTTGTCCCGGCATATTTTCACTGATGTGCAATTTCAGGCGCACGCGCCCTCCCGGTAAGACCACCGGCGTGACCTCCATCCCTAGTACCGCCTCTTTAAACTCAACGGAGGTTGCCCCGCTTTCACCGCTTGAGACCTGATACGGTATTTCACTCCCCTGCTTGATGCTGGCCGGTTGCATATGCGAGGCCAGCAGCCGCGGGCTGGCGATGATATCGACCTGCTGTTTTTGCTCCAGCGCAGAAAGCTCCAGATCCAGCAGCCGACCATTGATCCGTCCGATGTTAAAACCCACGTGGCTGGTGGCGCTGGCGACGGAAAGATCGCTACCAAGCGTGGTGAGCTGGCCAACCTTGCCCGCGTCGGCGGCGTCGGCGAGATTCCATTTCACCCCTAGCTCACGCAGGCTTTTTTCATTAATGGTCACAATATGCGCCGCCAGCTCGACCTGTTCGACGGGTATATCCATCTGAGCGGCCCAGCGCTGCAGCGTCTCCACCACCGTCTGGTTATCGCGAATCAGCAGCCGGTTGGTGCGTTTGTCGAGAGACAAACTTCCCTTTGGGCTCAGGAGTTTTTCCGCGTCTTTTTGCAGCTCTCCGGCATCGGCATAGGAGAAAGCGAGGCTGTGAGAAACCAGCGGTGCCTCAAGCTGTCGACGCGTTCGCTCCTGTTCTGAGCGCTCCTGCTGTTCACGCTGCCAGGCCGCGGTATGAACATAAAAAATGCCGCCCTCCTCTCGCAAAACGAGGCCAGCGCTGGTGACAACCGTCTGTAACGCTTGCCGCCAGGGGACGCGCGTCAGGTTGAGCGAAAGCGAGCCGCCGACGTCAGGCGATATCACCAGATTTCGATTCTCCTGTGCGACCAGGCTCTGCAGCACCTGGACTACAGGCACGTCATCCACCACCAGCGTGACCGGTTTTGGCGCGGCGGCCCACAGCGGATGGCTGAACGCCAGCAGCCACAGCATTATCCGTAAATTCATTCTTATCCGTTCCTTCTCGTTGCCACGTCCATGTTCCTGGTTCACATGTGTCACCCACATCAACAACCAGTTCCGTTTCATTGATAGCTGTTATCGTCCAGCCCGCCGGGAAGCGCTCATGCGTTTTCAGCCGGTACCAGCGCTTTTGCCCATCCTGCAAAATGCCGATAGCCTGCTGTCCTCCCACCATGCCGCGATAGCGCCACTGCGCCAGCTCGCCAATGGCACAAGGATCGTCCGGCGGGCGAAACGGATCGCGCATGCCGGTCAATAGCAGCGCTGAGCAAACCAGCAAATATCGCGCGCTATTTCGCATGTTCCAGCTCCAGCCGCAGGCGCAACGCTGTACCTTGTGGGGCAATCGCGAAAGCGGCGATCTGCACATCCCGCTGCGCCAGCCGGGAAAAAAGCGCCGGGAGAGCCTGCCACTCCACCTCCAGCATCAGTTCCCCTCCGTTCTGCAGCGGCTTCCAGTGAACCAGCGTTGCGTTATCACCCTGAAAATCGAGCGGGGAAAACGGCGTCAGCTCGCGTACTTCCGTTGTTTCCGTACGAAACGGCAACTTTCTGACGGCAGGCCATAACGCCGCGTTCGTCCTCGCGTCCTGAATCAGCTGTCGCTGTCGTTCAGCACACTGCCTGTCCAGCGGTCTGAGCAAGGTGCCCCACGCGGCCAGTCCTGCCAGGAGGCTCCCCAGACACCACAAAAGCACCCGATACCAGGGACGGCTTTCGCACCAGCGTTCTAACAGGGTATCCATGCGTTACCCCTCGCTTTTAAGATGGAGGGTGAACATCCAGCGCCCCTGGCTGTCCTGCCGAAGCTCACCCGCCGTTCCGGGCGTAAAACCCGCTATTTGGCCCAGCGCATCGCGCAGAGCAGACAGGGCTGGCAGGGTTATGGCATACCCGGTCAACATCAGAGCAGGAGGCTGATAGCGAAGCTCTGTCAGCCAGACCTGTGAAGGAGTGGCGCGGGAAAGGGATTCCAGCACCGGTTGCCATGCGCGTTGTTGACGTGTCTGCGCTGGCTTCTGCGCCTGTGAGGCGAGTTTCTGCCGGGAGGCAAGCGCGTGCTGCACGGTCTGCATTCCCGTCAGCTCCGTTTGCAGCGCGTGCAGCCTCATAACAGGGTTTATCCGCAGGCAAAAAATGACCGCGAACATCAACAGCACTGTGCCGACACACATTGCGCCCCAGAAGCGCAGGCATCGCGCGCGCCGCTGCTGTCGCCAGGGCAGAAAGTTCATGAGGCTCATCCGGGCACCTCGCTCATGGCCAGCGCCAGCGCAACGGTATAATCAGCGCCGCAGTCCGGTAGCGGGGCATGGCAGCGTTCCAGGATTTCCCACGGGTCACGTCGGTTATCAAACAGCGCGATGTCATCCGGACCAAGCGCCAGCAGCGCCGCCAGCTCGGCCACGCTTTCGGCTTCTGTGGTAAAGCGGCGTCCCCACTGGTGGCGCATCGCCCACAGCCACTGCCGATCGTCGCGCCAGGCGACGCACGTCGCTGGCGCCACCGCAGGAAGAAGATTCGCCAGCGCGCTGGCATCCGGCGTAATGGCCACCAGCCGCAAACGCAGCGTTTTCGCCAGCGCCAGTAGGGTATCAACCTCGTTGTTTTGCGCGGCGGTCACGTGAAAGGTATTGCTGAAGGTATCCTGCGCGTAATCGAAACAGAGCGTATCGGCAGACATCTCCAGTTCGCGCGCGAGCGCCGCGCCAAGCCATGAGAGCTGCTCGCTGTCGCGCAGCGCAACGGTCGGACGGGGGAGCGACCGTTGCAGGGTGCGTGCTGCCGGGAAAGAGAGGAACACCCGGTGGTAGTGCGGCAGCGTTTTGCGCCAGTCGCGTAACGCATCAACCAGCTGTTCTGGCTGACAAATTTTGCCGTCACGAATGATGCCCTCGGCCAGAGGAATCGCCCACCAGCGGCGCAAGCACCAGCCCGACTTCTCCCGGGCCAAGGCGACGATCTGCACCCTATCCTGTTGAATATGAACGCCCGTTTGCCATGTTTTGAAAGCCATGCTTCACGATCTCCTTATCGCCCGTCGTCTTGACGGCTATATCAATGAATCAGGCTTGCCTTTATACTACCGCGCGATTGTTTAGAAACTGCCCAAGTGAAACCAAATGGGAAATCTCCGGTGAAGTTCGTAAAGTATTTATTCATCCTTGCAGTCTGTTGCATTCTGCTGGGAGCAGGCTCGATTTACGGTTTATACAAATATATTGAGCCACAGCTACCTGATGTCGCCACGCTTCGCGATGTGCGCCTCCAGATCCCGATGCAAGTCTATAGCGCCGATGGCGAGCTGATGGCGCAGTATGGCGAGAAGCGTCGTATTCCGCTGACCTTAAACCAAATCCCCCCCGTGATGGTGAAAGCCTTTATCGCCACGGAGGACAGCCGTTTTTACGAGCACCACGGTGTCGATCCGGTGGGGATTTTCCGTGCCGCGAGCATTGCGTTGTTCTCTGGTCACGCCTCTCAGGGGGCGAGTACCATTACGCAGCAGCTGGCGCGTAACTTCTTCCTCAGCCCTGAAAAGACGCTGATACGTAAGATCAAAGAGGTGTTCCTCGCGATCCGTATTGAGCAGCTGCTGAGCAAAGACGAAATCCTTGAGCTGTACCTCAACAAAATCTACCTGGGTTACCGCGCCTATGGCGTGGGGGCTGCCGCACAGGTGTACTTCGGTAAGCCCGTTGAGCAGCTAACCTTAAGCGAAATGGCAACCATCGCCGGTCTGCCAAAAGCGCCGTCCACGTTTAACCCGCTCTACTCGCTCGATCGCGCCACCGCGCGCCGTAACGTCGTTTTGTCACGTATGCTGAGCGAAGGCTACATCAGCCAGAGCGAGTACGACCAGGCGCGTAACGATGTCATTGACGCTAACTACCACGCCCCTGAGATCGCCTTCGCGTCCCCTTACCTGACCGAAATGGTTCGCCAGGAGATGGTGAATCGCTATGGTGACAAGGCCTACGAAGATGGCTATCGCGTGTACACCACCGTCACCCGTAAGGTCCAGCAGGCGGCTCAGGAAGCGGTGCGGAACAACGTGATGGACTACGATATGCGTCACGGCTATCGCGGCCCGTCAAACGTGCTCTGGAAAGTGGGCGAAAGCGCGTGGGACAGCAAAAAAATCACCAGTACGCTGAAGGCGCTGCCAACCTATGGTCCGCTCCTTCCTGCCGTGGTGACGCAGGCCGATCCTCAGGAAGCCGTTGCGACGCTCGCGGACGGTACCTCCGTCTCGCTGCGTATGGACGGTATCCGCTGGGCGCGTCCTTACCGCTCGGATACGCTGCAGGGCGCAACGCCGCGTAAAGTGACCGATGCAGTCCAGACCGGGCAGCAAATCTGGGTGCGCAAGGTAGGCGAATCCTGGTGGCTGGCGCAGGTGCCGGACGTCAACTCGGCCCTGGTCTCTATCAATCCACAGAACGGTGCCATCCTGGCCCTGGTCGGCGGGTTTGATTTCAACCAGAGCAAATTTAACCGCGCCACTCAGGCGCTGCGTCAGGTCGGTTCCAATATCAAACCGTTCCTCTACACGGCAGCGATGGATAAGGGGTTGACCCTCGCCAGCATCCTTAACGACGTGCCAATCTCCCGCTGGGATGCCGGTGCCGGTTCCGACTGGCAGCCGAAGAACTCTCCTGCGGAGTATGCCGGCCCAATTCGTCTCCGTCAGGGCCTGGGACAGTCGAAAAACGTGGTGATGGTGCGCGCCATGCGCGCAATGGGCGTCGACTATGCCGCAGAGTATCTGCAGCGCTTCGGTTTCCCGGCGCAGAACATCGTTCGCACCGAGTCGCTGGCGTTAGGCTCCGCCTCGTTTACGCCGCTTCAGGTCGCACGCGGGTACTCGGTGATGGCCAACGGCGGCTTCCTGATTGACCCGTACTTCATCAGCAAGATTGAGAACGATCAGGGCGGCGTGCTGTTCGAAGCGAAGCCGAAAATTGCCTGCCCTGACTGCGATATTCCGGTGATTTATGGCAATACGCCGAAATCCGAGGTGCTTGAGAATAAGGACATGGAAGACCCTGCCGTGTCTCAGGAGCAGCAGAGCGGCGTCGTGCCGCAGCCGCAGCTTGAGCAGGCTAACCAGTCGCTGGTGGCACAGACCGGCGCGCCGGAGTATGCCCCGCACGTGATCAACACGCCGCTGTCGTTCCTGATCAAAAGCGCGCTGAACACCAACATCTTCGGTGAACCGGGCTGGCAGGGCACAGGCTGGCGCGCAGGGCGCGATTTGCAGCGCCATGATATCGGCGGTAAAACGGGGACAACCAACAGCTCGAAAGATGCGTGGTTCTCCGGCTACGGCCCGGGCGTGGTGACGTCGGTCTGGATCGGTTTCGACGATCACCGCCGTGACTTAGGCCGTACAACGGCCTCCGGCGCGATTAAGGATCAGATCTCCGGCTACGAAGGCGGTGCGAAGAGCGCGCAGCCGGCCTGGGACGCCTACATGAAGTCCGTTCTTGAAGGCGTGCCGGAGCAGCCGTTAACGCCACCGCCAGGCGTGGTGACGGTTAATATCGACCGCAGCACCGGTCAGCTCGCCAACGGCGGTAATAGCCGCGAAGAGTATTTCATCGAGGGCACGCAGCCAACCACGCAGGCGGTGCACGAGGTGGGGACAGAGATTATTGATAACGGCGAGACGCACGAGCTGTTCTGACAACAAAGCAAAACGGCAACCTCTGGTTGCCGTTTTTGTGTTTGCTCCCTCTCCCGTGGGAGAGGGTTGGGTGAGGGCATCAAGCCACTACAGTCGCCCCTGCCCCTTCAACCACTCCCGTACCAGGAACAGCGCGCTCACGTTGCGAGCCTCATTAAAGTCAGGGTCTTCCAGCAGATCCATCAGGTGCGCTAGCGGCCAGCGAACCTGCGGCAGCGGCTCCGGTTCATCCCCTTCCAGCGATTCAGGATAGAGATCTTCAGCCACCACGATATTCATTTTGCTGGAAAAATAGGACGGCGCCATGCTCAGCTTTTTCAGGAATGAAAGCTCATTCGCACCAAAGCCGACCTCTTCTTTTAGCTCGCGGTTTGCCGCTTCAAAGACGGTTTCACCTGGGTCGATAAGCCCTTTCGAGAACCCAAGCTCGTAAGATTCCGTTCCCACAGCGTATTCGCGGATCAAAATCAGATGATCGTCGACAATGGGAACAATCATCACCGCTTCGCGCGAAGAGGGGCGCATACGTTCATAAACGCGACGCACACCGTTGCTGAACTCCAGGTCCACACTTTCGACATTAAACAGGCGCGATTTGGCGACAGTTTCAACATTCAGAATGGTGGGTTTTTGTAATGGTTTGCTCATCTTGATGGGTCTTAGCAGTGAGAACTGGCGTTATTGTGCGATATGCCGCACGGTTTCGGCAATGTCAATCGTTCTTTATTTACATTTGTGCAACGTAACTGGGATCAATCCTCAATTCAAAACAAATGTCAAGAGGTTGAAATGTTTCCAGGAATTTGCTGATATCGCGCCATAACAGGCTTTGCTATTATCACCGGTCACTGGGATGCGCTTTAGAATGCTCAAGTTCGACTCCATACTTGCCGATAGCCAGCCACAGACTCTCATTCAATGTAAAGGTGCTACTGACTACACCTGTAAGAAGATAAGTAAGATGGGGAAAGCATGAGCACCATTTTGATTGTTCTCGCTGCTATGCTGGCCGGCGCGTTGGTTGCAGGGTGGTTGTACAGGCGCCGCGTACAGCGCCGTTATCGTCTGCCCTTTTTAAACGCATTTGCGGGTGCGAGCACGCGTAAACTCACGCAGGACGAGCGCGATGCGGTTGAAAACTATCTCGAAATCCTGAACCGTACTCAGTTAACGCCTGGGCCAACGGGAGCCACCGCTGCGCCCGTCGCGCTAAAGCTTAATGCGCAAAGTGATACCGTGCTCTGCGTGACGCGCTCCATCACGCGCTATGGCATCACCACTGATGACCCCAACAAATGGCGCTATTACCTTGATTCCGTCGAAGTGCATCTGCCCCCGTCCTGGGAGCAATACATTAATGACGAAAACAGCGTTGAGCTGATTCACACCGATTCGTTGCCTCTGGTAATCACGCTTAACGGCCATACGCTGAATGAATACCTTCAGGAAGCCCCGCGTTTTGCGCTGGAACGCGCGAGTTCAACGCAGGCGTCCATTCGTGGCGAAGAGACAGAGCAGATCGAACTGCTGAACATTCGCCAGGAGACGCATGAAGAGTACGCCCTGAGCCGCCCGGACGGCATCCGTGAAGCCATTCTGATCGTTGCTGCCTTCCTGCTCTTTTTCATCTGCCTGCTGACGCCGGATGTGTTTGTCCCCTGGCTGGCTGGCGGCGCGGTGCTGCTGCTGGCCGGCGGGCTTTGGGGTCTCTTTGCTCCACCGGCTAAAACCTCGTTGCGCGAGATCCACTGCCTGCGCGGGACGCCAAAGCGCTGGGGCCTGTTCGGTGAAAACGATCAGGAGCATCTCAACAATATCTCGCTCGGTATTATCGACCTGATCTACCCGCGTCACTGGCAGCCGTGGATCGCACAGGATTTAGGGCAGAAAACCGATATTGATATCTACCTTGACCGCCACGTTGTGCGTCAGGGGCGCTTCCTGTCTCTGCATGATGAAGTGAAAAATTTCCCGCTTCAGCACTGGCTACGCAGTACGGTCATTGCCGGCGGCGCCGCGCTGGTCTTAGCCATGCTGCTGCTTTTCGTGCCGCTGGATATGCCCATTAAATTCACCCTGTCGTGGATCAAAGGGGCGCAAACCATTGAAGCGACAAGCGTCAACAAACTGGATGAAGCCGGTGTACGCGTGGGGGACACGCTGCGCCTGAAGGGAACCGGGATGTGTAATATTCACACCCCGGGGGCGTGGAACACGCGTCAGAGCTCGCCGTTCATGCCGTTCGACTGTTCGCAAATTATCTGGAACGACGCGCCGCCGCTGCCGCTGCCGGAATCCGAAGTGGTGAACAAGGCCACGGCTCTTACCCAGACGGTTAACCGCCAGCTGCACCCGAAACCGGACGACGATTCGCGCGTCAGCCCCGCGCTGCGCTCGGCCATTCAGAAATCAGGCATGGTTCTGCTGGATGATTTTGGTGACATCGTCCTGAAAACGCAGGATTTATGCTCCTCTCAGGATGAGTGCATACGCCTTAAAAACGCCCTGGTAAACCTGGGGAACAGCAAAGACTGGGACTCGCTGGTAAAACGCGCCGAAGCGGGACGACTGGATGGCGTTAACGTGCTGCTGCGTCCGGTGAGCGCGGAATCGCTGGATAACCTGGTCGCCACCTCGACGTCGCCGTTCATGATGCGCGAGACCACCCGCGCGGCTCAGGCGCTGAACAGCCCGGCGCCGGGCGGCTTTGTGATAGCAAGCGATGAAGGCAGCGATCTGGTCGATCAGCCCTACCCGCAGGTTGCGCTTTATGACTACCCGGCGCAGGAGCAGTGGAGCCAGTTCCAGCGCCTGGCGCAGATGCTGATGCAAACGCCGTTCAGCGCCGAAGGGATTGTCACGAGTATTTATACCGACGCCAACGGCACTCGCCATATCGGCCTGCACCGGATGCCGGATAGCGCAGGCTTGTGGCGTTACATCGGCACCTCTTTGCTGATGACCGCGATGCTGATCGCCATTTTCTGGAACGGCTTTATGGCCCTGCGCCGCTACCAGCGCTCGCGCACCCGGCTTGCAGACATTCAGCAGTATTATGAAAACTGCCTCAATCCAAAGCTGATCCCCTCGTCTGAGAGCCTGATCTGATAACGTCGTTGCGCGGCAAGTTGTGCTACCCTGTCGCGCACGTTTCTTCTGGCTGGAGTTCCCCCTTATGCATCTTGATATCGCCTGGCAGGAGGTAGATACCGTTCTGCTGGATATGGACGGCACGCTGCTCGATCTCGCCTTTGATAACTATTTCTGGCAAACGCTGGTTCCTGAAACCTATGGCGAGCAGCAGGGGATCTCTCCGGCAGAAGCGCAGGCATTCATTCGTTCGCAATATAGTGCGGTGCAACATACGCTAAACTGGTACTGTCTTGACTACTGGAGCGAGCGCCTCGGTCTGGATATTTGTGCCATGGCCACCGCCCAGGGCCCGCGCGCCGTTCTGCGCGAGGATACCGTGCCCTTTCTGGATGCGCTGAAAGCGAGCGGCAAGCGCCGTATTTTGTTGACCAACGCGCATCCACATAATCTGGCGGTGAAGCTGGAGCATACAGGTCTGGCGTCGCACCTTGATTTATTACTTTCCACCCACACATTTGGTTATCCGAAAGAGGATCAGCGGTTGTGGCATGCGGTGAAGGAAGAGACGGGTTTGCAGCCAGAACGTACGTTGTTCATTGATGACAGCGAGCCCATTCTGGATTCCGCGGCAAGGTTTGGCATTCGCTACTGTCTGGGCGTGACCAATCCTGACTCTGGCCTGGCTGAAAAAAGCTATATGCGCCACCCTGGACTGAACGACTATCGCCAGATGATCCCTTCACTGACCGTGAAGGAGACGCCATGAAAGAAAAACCCTCTGACGGGGTAAGACTGGATAAATGGCTGTGGGCAGCGCGTTTTTATAAAACACGCGCCCTTGCCCGCGAGATGGTTGACGGCGGAAAAGTGCATTACAACGGCCAGCGCAGCAAACCGAGCAAGCTGGTTGAGCTGAATGCCACCTTAACGCTGCGTCAGGGCAACGATGAACGTACGGTGGTGATTAAAGCCATTACCGAACAGCGTCGACCTGCAGCGGAAGCCGTACTGCTTTATGAAGAGACAGCGGAGAGCATTGAAAAGCGCGAGAAGACCGCGCTGGCGCGCAAAATGAACGCGCTGACGATGCCCCACCCGGACCGGCGACCGGATAAAAAAGAGCGTCGCGATCTGATGAAATTTAAACACGGTGAGACTGATTAACCTCACCCGCACGAGAGATGAAAATGGCCCAACACGACCAATTACACCGCTATCTGTTTGAACAATTCGCCGTGCGCGGCGAGCTGGTCACCGTATCCGAAACCTGGAAACAGATTCTGGAAAACCACAATTACCCGCTGCCGGTGAAGACCCTGTTGGGCGAACTGCTGGTTGCCACCAGCCTGCTGACGGCGACGCTGAAGTTTGCCGGTGATATCACCGTGCAGCTGCAGGGCGACGGCCCGATGACGCTGGCGGTGATCAACGGCAATAACCAGCAGCAGATGCGCGGCGTGGCGCGCGTTCAGGGCGACGTGCCTGAAAATGCAGACCTCAAAACGCTGGTGGGTAATGGCTACCTGGTGATCACCATCTCCCCTGAGGAAGGCGAGCGCTATCAGGGCGTGGTGGGTCTGGAAGGCGATACCCTGGCAGCCTGCCTGGAAGATTACTTCATGCGTTCTGAACAGCTGCCGACGCGTCTCTTCATCCGCACCGGTGAAGTGGACGGTCAGCCTGCTGCGGGCGGTATGCTGCTGCAGGTTCTGCCTGCGCAGGACGCACAAACCAATGACTTTGAGCACCTGGCGACGCTGACCGAAACCATCAAAGCGGAAGAGCTGTTCAACCTGTCGGCGACCGACGTGCTGTGGCGTCTGTACCACGAAGAAGAAGTGACGGTTTACGATCCGCAGTCCGTGGAATTTAAGTGCACCTGCTCACGCGAGCGCTGTGCTGGCGCACTGAAAACCCTGCCGGATGAAGAGATCGACAGCATCATGGCGGAAGACGGCGAAATCGATATGCACTGTGACTACTGCGGTACGCACTACGTGTTCAATTCGATGGATATCGCTGAGATCCGCAATAACGCCTCCCCGGCGGATCCGCAGGTTCACTAAACCTCTTTCCCCTCACCCTAACCCTCTCCCCAAAGGGGAGAGGGAACTTGAACCCCCTCTCCCCTTCGGGGAGAGGGCTGGGGTGAGGGGTAAAAAACTCCCCCCAAGCTGAATCGTTTTCCTTATGTAACTCTTACGTAATTTTCTTACGTGTATGCGATTACATTCACATTCTTTCCGATAAAATCACCACTCTTTAACCTTTTCGGAACATTTTCCCCAACCAAAAAGCGATTCCTGCGATAATCCGCCTGCGCTGTGACTGGAGTCGCAGCGTTTTCCGTTAGTAAGGGTTTTGTCCAGATGCGTAAATCTATGAGCCCCGTCGCGGTTAACAACCTCAGAAAAACCCTACAATTTCAGGCAGTACATATTGGCTAAGGAGCAGTGATATGCGTGTTACTGGTTTAACCCCGCAAGATCTCAAGGCTTATGGTATTCACGACGTCCAGGAAATCGTCTACAACCCCGACTACGATACGCTGTATCAGGAAGAGCTCAATCCAGCACTGGAAGGATACGAGCGTGGTGTGTTGACGAATCTTGGTGCTATCGCCGTCGATACCGGTATTTTTACCGGTCGTTCGCCGAAAGATAAGTATATCGTCCGAGACGAAACCACCCGCGATACGCTGTGGTGGGCTGACAAGGGCAAAGGGAAGAACGACAACAAACCGCTCTCTCCGGAAACCTGGCAGCACCTGAAAGGGCTCGTCACCCATCAACTTTCCGGCAAGCGTCTGTTTATTGTCGACGCTTTCTGCGGCGCTAACGCCGATACCCGTCTCTCCGTGCGTTTTATCACTGAAGTGGCCTGGCAGGCGCATTTCGTGAAAAACATGTTTATTCGTCCAACCGACGAAGAGCTGCAGGATTTCACCCCGGATTTCATCGTGATGAACGGTGCGAAATGCACGAACCCACAGTGGAAAGAGCAGGGTCTGAATTCCGAAAACTTTGTGGCCTTCAACCTGACCGAGCGTATCCAGCTGATAGGCGGTACCTGGTACGGCGGCGAAATGAAGAAAGGGATGTTCTCGGTCATGAACTACCTGCTGCCGCTGCGGGGCATCGCCTCCATGCACTGCTCGGCTAACGTCGGTGAAAAAGGCGACGTGGCGGTATTCTTCGGCCTGTCCGGCACAGGGAAAACCACCCTGTCCACCGATCCAAAACGTCGCCTGATTGGCGATGACGAACACGGCTGGGATGACGACGGCGTATTCAACTTTGAAGGCGGCTGCTACGCGAAGACCATTCGCCTGTCTGAAGAGGCCGAGCCGGATATTTTCCACGCGATCCGTCGCGATGCGCTGCTGGAAAACGTCACCGTGCGTGCCGACGGCTCCATCGACTTCGACGATGCGTCGAAAACGGAAAACACCCGCGTCTCTTACCCGATCTACCACATCGACAATATCGTGAAGCCGGTGTCAAAAGCGGGTCATGCCACGAAGGTCATTTTCCTGACCGCGGATGCGTTCGGCGTGCTGCCTCCGGTGTCTCGCCTGACGGCCAGCCAGACGCAGTACCACTTCCTCTCCGGTTTTACCGCCAAGCTGGCGGGTACCGAGCGCGGCGTGACGGAGCCAACCCCAACCTTCTCCGCCTGCTTCGGCGCGGCCTTCCTGTCGCTGCACCCGACGCAGTACGCTGAAGTGCTGGTGAAACGCATGCAGGCATCCGGCGCGCAGGCATACCTGGTGAACACCGGCTGGAACGGTACCGGCAAACGTATCTCTATCAAAGATACCCGCGCGATTATCGACGCCATTCTGGATGGTTCTCTGGACGACGCCGAAACCTTTACGCTGCCGATGTTTGACCTGGCGATCCCAACGTCGCTGCCGGGTGTGGATACGCATATCCTCGACCCGCGCAACACGTACGGTTCTCCGGAGCAGTGGCGCGAGAAAGCGGAATCGCTGGCGAAGCTGTTTATCGAGAACTTCGAGAAGTATACCGATACCCCGGCGGGCGAAGCGCTGGTGAGCGCGGGACCGAAGCTGTAGGTCAAAGCAAAAAGGCAACGAAAGTTGCCTTTTTTATTGTTTTCTCCCTCTCCCGTGGGAGAGGGCCGGGGTGAGGGCATCAGGCCGCACCTTTTTTTAACCCTCTTTCACCTGCCCCCGCGTCACCGGTACCGGCAGCCAGGCGCGAATGCTCAGCCCACCCCGCTCGCTGGTGCCAATCTCCAGCAGTCCGTTGTGGTTATCGATAATACGCTGAACAATTGCCAGGCCTAAGCCCGTGCCGCTGGTGCTGCGCGCGCTGTCGCCGCGCACAAACGGCTGGAACAGATGCTTACGCTGCTCGGGCTTGATGCCAGGACCGTCGTCTTCCACCTGGAACCAGGCGCGGTTGAGTTCAGACCCGCTGCTGACTTTGATCCAGCCATTGCCGTAACGCGCCGCGTTGACCACCATGTTCGCCACTGCGCGCTTAATGGAGAGCGGGTGCATGCGTACCTGAATTTCACCCGCCTGCAGGTCGGTATCAATCTCACGCTCGTAGCCGCTTTCCGCCGCCACTACCTCGCCCAGCACCGCGTTCAGATCCGCCATCTCCATCGGCATCTCCTGCCCGGTGCGCAGGTAGTCGATGAATTGCTCAATGATGGCGTTACACTCTTCGATGTCCTTGTTAATGGACTCGGCGAGATAACCGTCCTCTTCCCCCATCATCTCCGTCGCCAGACGAATACGCGTTAGCGGCGTGCGAAGGTCATGGCTGACGCCTGCCATCAGCAGCGTACGGTCATCCGCCAGCTGCTTCACGCCTGCCGCCATATGGTTAAACGCGCGCGTCACCGAACGGACTTCCGAGGCGCCATACTCGCGCAGCGGAGGTGGAATAATCCCTTTACCGACCTGCAGCGCAGCGTGCTCCAGGTCGACCAGCGGTCGGTTCTGTATACGGATAAATAGCCACGCGCCGCCTATCGCCAGCAGCATAATCGCCAGGGTGTAGCGGAACAGCGGCGAGAAGTCGCCCTGATGGATTTCGGTCAGCGGAACGCGCACCCAGATATTGGGTGACAGCCAGGTTTTCAGCCAGACGACGGGCGAGCTTTTGTTGACCTCAACGCGCACTTCCGTTGGGCCGCCCAGCTGCTGCGCCATCTGCTGGCTGAGGAATTCGTAGTGCTGCGCCCAGCGCAGGCCAGCGTCTTCCGCCGCTTCGTTGGAGTAGAGCGAAATGCCCAGCTCACGGTAGATTTCACGGCGAAACGCCGGGGGAACGACGAGCTGCGTGCCGTCCTCCAGCTGCAGTTTGTCGGTCATCAGCATACGGACTTCGTAGGCCAGGACCTTATTAAACTGCTGGAGGCTCGGCAGGATCGCAAAGTTCAGCACCACCAGATAGGTCGTCACCAGGCTGACGAACAGCAGGGTGACGATCAGCAACAGGGTGCGGGCAAACGAGCTACGCGGCGAGAAGCGCATTCGCCTCATGCTTTAGAGCCGTCCGGGACGAACACGTAGCCCAGACCCCATACGGTCTGAATATAACGAGGATGCGCAGGATCTTCTTCCACCATGCGGCGCAGGCGGGAGATCTGCACGTCAATGGAGCGTTCCATTGCGGAGTATTCGCGACCGCGCGCTAGGTTCATCAGCTTGTCGCGGGAAAGCGGTTCACGCGGGTGGCTGACCAGCGCTTTCAGGACCGCAAACTCGCCGCTGGTGAGCGGCATTGGCTCGTCTTCACGGAACATCTCGCGCGTGCCGAGGTTCAGCTTGAACTTGCCGAAGGCAATGACGGCTTCTTCCTGAGACGGTGCCCCAGGCAGTTCGTTCGCCTGACGGCGGAGAACAGCGCGAATACGCGCCAGCAGTTCACGCGGGTTAAACGGTTTTGGAATGTAGTCATCCGCGCCGATTTCGAGGCCGACGATACGGTCAACTTCCTCACCCTTCGCCGTCACCATGATGATCGGCATCGGGTTGCTCTGGCTGCGCAGACGGCGGCAAATAGAAAGCCCGTCTTCGCCAGGCAGCATCAGGTCGAGAACCATCAGGTGGAAAGATTCACGGGTCAGCAGACGGTCCATCTGCTCAGCGTTCGCGACGCTACGAACCTGGAAGCCCTGCTCGGTCAGATAACGCTCCAGCAGCGCGCGCAGGCGCATGTCGTCATCCACGACCAGAATTTTGTAGTTCTCTTGCATTGTGTGTACTCCCAAAGGTTCGGATAGTCTTTGTAACAGCGTATTCTAAAAAAGTGCACGTATTCGACCAGTTAATTCTGGTATAAATTCTAGTCGAAATTGTTACAAAGCATATTTAACAGCAGCTTATCTGCTCATTTCATCACATAAATCATTATTAATCCTGTCTGTTACACTGTGCGGTACGTATTGTGCGCAAGACAGTTAACCGGCAGGCAGCAAAGGCTTTACCATGAAAACGCCCCTGATCACCCGCGAAGGGTACGAAAAGCTCAAAAAAGAGATGGATTACCTCTGGCGCGAAGAGCGTCCTGAAGTAACCAAAAAGGTGACCTGGGCGGCAAGCCTGGGCGATCGCAGCGAAAACGCTGACTACCAGTACAACAAAAAGCGGCTGCGCGAAATTGACCGCCGGGTTCGCTATCTGACGAAGTGCCTCGAGAATCTCAAAATTGTCGATTACTCCCCGCAACAGGAGGGCAAAGTGTTCTTCGGCGCGTGGGTGGAGATTGAAAACGACGATGGCGACACTCTGCGTTTTCGCATTGTCGGCTACGATGAAATTTTTGGTCGTAAGGACTACATCTCCATCGACTCCCCGATGGCTCGCGCGCTGCTGAAAAAGGAAGTGGGCGATCTGGCCGTCGTTCAGACTCCAGCCGGTGAAGCCAGCTGGTTCGTCAATGAGATCGTCTACGTAAAATAGTCCGAGAGCGCCCTCCCCGGCTGGCATTTTGCCGTGTCAGCCCGTATAACTATCCCCTGATTTTTCGACTCAACAGATGATAAAGCCATGATGAAAGATTCGCTCTGCCGCATTATTGCGGGTGATATTCAGGCCAGAGCCGAACAGGTAGAAGCTGCCGTTCGCCTGCTTGATGAAGGGAACACCGTGCCGTTTATTGCACGCTATCGTAAGGAAGTCACCGGCGGTCTGGATGACACGCAGCTGCGTAACCTGGAGACCCGTCTGGGCTATCTGCGCGAGCTGGAAGAACGTCGTCAGGCGATCCTCAAATCCATCGGCGAACAGGGCAAGCTGACCAGCGAGCTTGAAAGCGCCATTAACGGTACCCTGAGCAAAACCGAACTCGAAGATCTCTATCTGCCGTACAAACCGAAGCGCCGCACGCGCGGGCAGATTGCGATTGAAGCGGGTCTTGAGCCGCTGGCCGACCTGCTGTGGAACGAGCCGTCCCACGATCCGGAAACTGAAGCTGCCAAATTTATCGACGCCGACAAAGGCGTAGCGGACACCAAGGCCGCCCTTGACGGCGCGCGCTACATTCTGATGGAGCGCTTCGCCGAAGACGCCGCCCTGCTCGCTAAAGTGCGTGATTACCTGTGGAAGAATGCCCACATCGTCTCTACCGTCGTCGCGGGTAAAGAGGAAGAAGGCGCGAAATTCCGCGACTACTTCGATCACCACGAACCGATCTCTACCGCCCCTTCACACCGCGCGCTGGCAATGTTCCGCGGCCGCAACGAAGGCGTGCTCCAGCTCTCCCTGAACGCCGACCCGCAGTTCGACGAGCCGCCGAAAGAGAGCCACTGCGAGCAGATCATTATCGACCATCTCGGCCTGCGCCTGAACAACGCCCCGGCGGACAGCTGGCGCAAAGGCGTGGTGAGCTGGACCTGGCGCATCAAGGTGCTGATGCACCTCGAAACCGAGCTGATGAGCACCGTGCGCGAGCGCGCCGAAGACGAAGCGATTAACGTCTTCGCCCGTAACCTGCACGACCTGCTGATGGCCGCCCCTGCCGGCCTGCGCGCGACCATGGGTCTCGATCCGGGTCTGCGTACCGGCGTGAAGGTCGCTGTGGTTGACGGCACCGGCAAGCTGGTGGCGACCGATACCATCTATCCGCACACCGGCCAGGCAGCGAAAGCGGCCGTCGTGGTGGCGGCGCTGTGCGAAAAATACAATGTGGAGCTGGTTGCCATCGGCAACGGTACGGCTTCACGCGAAACCGAGCGTTTCTACCTCGACGTGCAGAAGCAGTTCCCGAAAGTGACGGCACAGAAAGTGATAGTCAGCGAAGCGGGAGCATCCGTCTATTCTGCGTCCGAGCTGGCGGCCCAGGAGTTCCCGGACCTGGACGTTTCCCTGCGCGGTGCGGTCTCTATCGCACGCCGCCTGCAGGATCCGCTGGCGGAGCTGGTGAAGATCGACCCGAAATCCATCGGCGTGGGCCAGTATCAACACGACGTGAGCCAGACTCAGCTGGCGCGCAAGCTGGATGCGGTGGTGGAAGACTGCGTAAACGCCGTCGGCGTTGACCTGAACACCGCTTCCGTTCCCCTGCTGACCCGCGTGGCGGGCTTAACCCGCATGATGGCGCAGAACATCGTCGCCTGGCGTGATGAGAACGGCCAGTTCCAGAACCGTCAGCAGCTGCTGAAGGTGAGCCGTCTGGGGCCAAAAGCCTTTGAGCAGTGTGCGGGCTTCCTGCGCATCAACCACGGCGATAACCCGCTGGATGCCTCCACCGTTCACCCGGAAGCGTACCCGGTTGTGGAGCGCATTCTGGCCGCCACCCAGCAGGCACTGAAAGATCTTATGGGTGACAGCAGCGCCCTGCGCAACCTGAAAGCCGTTGATTTCACCGACGACAAATTTGGTGTCCCCACCGTCACCGACATCATCAAAGAGCTGGAAAAGCCGGGCCGCGATCCGCGCCCTGAGTTCAAAACGGCGACCTTTGCTGACGGCGTGGAAACCATGAACGACCTGCTGCCCGGCATGGTGCTGGAAGGCGCGGTGACTAACGTCACTAACTTTGGCGCGTTTGTGGATATCGGCGTGCATCAGGACGGTCTGGTGCATATCTCTTCCCTTGCCGACAAGTTCGTTGAAGACCCGCACACCGTGGTCAAAGCGGGCGACATCGTGAAGGTGAAAGTGCTGGAAGTCGATCTGCAGCGCAAGCGTATCGCGCTGACCATGCGTCTGGACGAGCAGCCGGGCGACACCAGCGCGCGCCGCGGCGGCAATGGCGGTGGCCGCGAGCAGCAGCGCCCGGCCGCAAAAGCGGCAAAACCGCGCGGACGTGATGCTCACCCTGCAGGCAACAGCGCGATGATGGATGCGCTGGCGGCAGCGATGGGTAAGAAACGCTAAGGTTGCAATGCCCCTCACCCTAACCCTCTTCCCAAAGGGGAGAGGGGATCGCACGGTGCGGTCTTTCCCCCTCGTCCTCATGGGTGGGGGGAATAAAATCATATCGAAATATATGAAACCGATTGCATAGCCATATTTAAACCACGAATTATCACCCCGTTAACAAATACTCCCCTTTTTGTTTTCCAGGCAATTCAGCAAATATTGAGCCAGGTCAAACAGGCCGTAAATTAATACCGTAAACAACATTCCGTCACAGTTTTAATATTGCTGATAAAAACTATTCTCATTATCATCCCATAGTAGATAATTTAACCTTTCGTGGAATCAGGCGTTATGCAATTCACTCCAGACAGTGCATGGAAGATTACCGGTTTTACCCGCGAAATTAGCCCGGCCTATCGGCAAAAGCTGCTGTCGCTGGGCATGCTGCCCGGCTCGTCATTCCAGGTCGTGCGCGTGGCGCCGCTGGGCGATCCGGTTCATATCGAAACCCGCCGCGTGAATCTGGTGCTGCGTAAGAAAGACCTCGCGTTAATAGAAGTCGAAGCCTTATCCCGATAACAAGCCAGCGGTTTCAGTGAGTCTAAAAAAATGAAAAAGTTAACTATTGGCTTAATTGGCAATCCTAATTCCGGCAAGACTACGCTTTTTAACCAGCTAACCGGAGCCCGCCAGCGCGTGGGCAACTGGGCGGGCGTGACGGTTGAGCGTAAAGAGGGCCAGTTCACGACAACGGACAACCAGGTGACGCTGGTTGACCTTCCCGGCACCTACTCCTTAACCACCATTTCGTCGCAAACCTCGCTCGATGAGCAGATTGCCTGCCACTATATTCTTGGCGGCGACGCGGACCTGCTGATCAACGTGGTCGACGCTTCCAATCTCGAACGTAACCTTTATCTGACGCTGCAGCTGCTGGAGCTGGGCATCCCCTGCATTGTGGCGCTCAACATGCTCGACATTGCGGAGAAACAAAAGCTGCGCATCGACGTCGATGCCCTCTCCGCGCGCCTGGGTTGCCCGGTCGTTCCGCTGGTCTCGACGCGCGCTCGCGGTATTGATGCGCTGAAGCTGGCCATTGACCGTCACCAGGGAAATCATGACATTGAGCTGGTGCATTACGCGAAGCCTCTCCTGCGCGAAGCCAATGTGCTGGCGCAGGAGATGGACAAAAGCATGCCTGCGAAACAGCGCCTGTGGCTCGGCCTGCAGATGCTGGAAGGGGATATCTACAGCCGCGCTTACGCCGGGCATGCGGCTGATAAGCTGGACGCGACGGTGGCCCGTCTTAGCGACGAGCTGGACGACCCGGCGCTGCACATCGCCGATGCGCGTTACCAGGCCATCGCCTCGATTTGCGACGTTGTCAGTAACGCGCTGACGGCAGAGCCCAGCCGCTTTACGGCAGCGGTGGATAAAGTTGTGCTTAACCGCTTCCTCGGTTTGCCCATCTTCCTGCTGGTGATGTACGTGATGTTCCTGCTCGCCATTAACATCGGCGGCGCACTCCAGCCTATTTTCGACGCCGGTTCCGTCGCGGTCTTCGTCCACGGAATTCAGTGGGTGGGTTACACCCTGCACTTCCCGGAATGGTTAACCATCTTCCTTGCACAGGGGATCGGCGGCGGTATCAACACCGTTCTGCCTCTGGTGCCGCAGATCGGCATGATGTATCTGTTCCTCTCGTTCCTGGAAGATTCCGGCTACATGGCGCGCGCCGCGTTCGTGATGGATCGTCTGATGCAGGCGCTGGGTCTGCCGGGTAAATCCTTCGTCCCGCTGATTGTCGGCTTCGGCTGTAACGTACCGTCGGTGATGGGCGCACGCACCCTGGATGCGCCACGTGAACGTCTGATGACCATCATGATGGCGCCGTTTATGTCCTGCGGTGCCCGTCTGGCCATCTTTGCGGTCTTTGCCGCAGCCTTCTTTGGTCAGCAGGGCGCGCTGGCGGTCTTCTCGCTGTATGTGCTGGGCATCGTGATGGCTATTCTTACCGGTTTAATGCTGAAGCACACCATCATGCGCGGTGAAGCGTCGCCGTTTGTGATGGAGCTGCCGGTGTATCACGTGCCGCATCTGAAAAGCCTGGCGATCCAGACCTGGCAGCGCCTGAAGGGCTTTGTGCTGCGCGCCGGTAAGGTGATTGTCATCGTCAGCATTTTCCTGAGCGCGCTGAACAGCTTCACCCTCAGCGGGCAGGCGGCAGATAACATCAACGACTCTGCCCTCGCCTCCGTCAGCCGCGTCATCACGCCGGTCTTCAAACCGATTGGCGTGCATGAGGATAACTGGCAGGCAACCGTCGGGCTATTCACCGGCGCGATGGCGAAAGAGGTGGTTGTCGGCACCCTGAACACGCTTTACACCGCAGAGAACATTCAGGAACAGGAATTTAATCCGGCAGAGTTTCATCTCGGTCATGAACTGCTGGGTGCCGTAGAGGAGACCTGGCAGAGCCTGAAAGACACCTTCAGCCTGAGCGTGCTGGCGAACCCTATTGAGGCCAGCAAAGGTGACGGCGAAATGGCAACAGGTGCCATGGGCGTGATGGGCGAGAAATTTGGCAGCGCGTCCGCGGCCTACAGCTACCTCATCTTTGTTCTGCTCTACATTCCGTGCATCTCCGTGATGGGGGCGATTGCCCGCGAGTCCAGCCGCGGCTGGATGGGCTTCTCCATCCTGTGGGGGTTAAACATTGCGTACTCGCTGTCGACGCTCTTTTATCAAACCGTTAATTTCAGCCAGCATCCGCGCTACAGCCTGGTCTGCATTCTCGCGGTTGTGCTGTTTAACGTGATAGTGCTCGGTTTACTGCGGCGTGCGCGCAGCCGCGTCGACATCGACCTGCTGGCAAACCGTAAAACCGCCGCGACCTGCTGCAGCAGCCCGGCGGGCGACTGTCACTAAGGAGTAAACCATGGCATCGTTGATTCAGGTTCGTGACCTGCTGGCACTGCAAGGGCGAATGGAGGCGAAACAGCTGAGCCTCAGCCTGCATACGCCGCAGCCGATGATCGATGCCATGCTGGAAAGGCTGGAAGCCATGGGGAAAGCCGTGCGGATTCAGGAAGAAGCGGACGGTTGTCTCTCCGGCAGTTGTAAAAGCTGTCCGGAAGGAAAGGCCTGCCTCAGTGAGTGGTGGACGCTGCGTTAACAAAGCCGGGCATCGCTGCCCGGCTTTATCGTATTACTTGTAGACGTCCGCCGTTGCGCGTACGTTTTTGGTCTGTTTTTCTGCACTGGTGACGACATAGTACGTTCCGCCCAGCTCATCCGCTTTCTTCGACAGCTCTCTGCGAGCATCCATCGGCGCGGTGGTGTCAGACGTAGAAATCTCACCAATTTTCGTCAGATTCATGCCGGCAACTTTATCTTTTTCCAGCTCTTTTGCCGCAAAGACGCCAAATGACAGTGACCCAATAACCAGAGAAGTGACAATACCTGTAACAAGTTTCATAGCCTGACTCTCCATAGGATTGTTGTTTTGATTATCGTAGGCAGAACAACCGCAACGACATCTGGAGTATGGTTGCGGTGTGTTACTTTTTCCAGGCAGGATAGAAAATAATCAGTCGAAACGTTGACTTAACGCAATCAGCGCTGAACAAAATTCCGTCGGATGAGAGATAAACGGGGCATGTGCGGCTTTGGCAATGATCTGCGATTCACTCTCCGGCCAGAGTGAATCCAGCAGCGGAACCACTTTGCGCGGCACAATCCCGTCGAGGTAACCGTAGATACGCAGGTGCGGTACCGTCAGCGCGGCCAGCGGCTCGCGCAGGTCAACCGTTTTCAGGAGCTCAAGTCCGCCGTTAAGCACCTCAACCTCCGGCATCGGCAGCGAAAGCACGGTCTGCTTCAGCGTTCGGGCATCCTTACGCGCGGTGTCAGTGCCCATTGTCTGCAATGCCAGGAACCGCTCTACGGTCCGCTGGAAATCTTCGCTCAGCTGCTGCTGGAAGCCCGCCAGCACGTCAGGCTTGATCCCCGGCCACTCTTCCTGCGCGCTAAAACAGGGCGATGACGCCACCGTCACCAGCGCTTTTACGCGTTCAGGCCGCGACAGCGCAATCTGGCTCGCCACCAGCCCGCCCAGGCTCCAGCCCAGCCAGACCGCGTTTTGCGGCGCAGCGTCCAGAACCTGCTGCGCCATTTCATCAAGCGACAACGCGCCATACCCGCGGCTGCGGCCAAAGCCGGGTAAATCCACCAGATGCAGCGTGAAATGCGAGGCAAGTTCCTCACGTATGCAATGCCATATCTCCGCATTCAGGCCCCATCCGTGCAGCAGCACAAGATGGCAATTTCCTGTCCCTACGGTCTGCCACCACAGCGTCTTCATCAGTTACTGTTCTCTTTTTTCACATGGAGGTTGCACATGCTAACAGTACCCGGCTTGTGCTGGCTATGCCAAATGCCGCTGGCGCTCAGCGGGTGGGGCGTCTGCTCCGTCTGCACGCGATCGCTGCAATGGCGTATCGGGATCTGTCCACAATGTGGTTTACCGGCCACGAACCCCTCGTTGCCCTGTGGCCGCTGCCTGAAAAAATCCCCGCCGTGGAGCGCGCTGGTGGCCGTGGATGATTATGTTCCGCCGCTGAACAGGCTGATCCACGCGCTGAAGTTTTCCGGGCAGAGCTCGCTGGCACAGCCCCTTGCCCGCCTGCTGTTGCTGGCGGTTTTGCAGGCGCGACGTCACCGGGCACTGCCGAAAATTGACATGGTGGTGAATGTCCCCTTATACCGACGTCGGCACTGGCGGCGCGGCTATAACCAGAGTGACCTGCTCTGCCGTCCCCTCGCGCGGTGGCTCGGCTGCCGGTATGAGGCCCGCGCGCTGACACGCGTTCATGCCACCGCCATCCAGCATCAGCTCAGCGCACGGCTGCGCAAAAGAAACCTCAAAAATGCCTTTCGCCTTGAATTGCCGGTCGACGGTCTCCATATCGCGATTGTGGATGATGTCGTCACCACGGGCAGTACCGTTGCTGAACTTTCCCGACTGCTTTTGCGAAGCGGCGCCGCGTCGGTTCAGGTATGGTGTCTGTGCCGTACCTTGTAGCCCTTCTTCAATGGGCGTATGATTATACCCAGGTAATTTAGTCAACTATTAGGCCAAAGCTATGATCCGTATTTCCGATTCTGCACAAGCGCACTTTGCCAAACTGCTGGCAAATCAGGAAGAAGGGACGCAGATCCGCGTGTTTGTGATTAATCCAGGCACTCCGAATGCAGAATGTGGTGTTTCTTATTGTCCTCCGGATGCTGTGGAAGCGACTGACACTGCCCTTAAATTTGAACAGCTCACCGCCTACGTTGATGAGCTGAGCGCACCGTATCTTGAAGATGCGGAGATCGACTTCGTCACCGATCAGCTGGGTTCTCAGCTGACCCTGAAAGCGCCGAACGCGAAAATGCGTAAAGTGTCTGACGATGCCCCGTTGATGGAGCGCGTTGAGTATCTGCTGCAATCCCAGATCAACCCACAGCTGGCGGGCCACGGCGGTCGTGTTTCCCTGATGGAAATCACCGACGAAGGTTTTGCCATCCTGCAGTTTGGCGGCGGCTGTAACGGCTGCTCAATGGTCGATGTAACGCTGAAAGAAGGGATCGAGAAGCAGCTGCTGAACGAGTTCCCGGAACTGAAAGGCGTGCGTGACCTGACCGAGCACCAGCGCGGCGAGCACTCTTACTACTAATTCAGTATCCGTCTGTATCGCCCGGTGGCGCTGCGCTTACCGGGCCTACAGAAATAGTGAGGTCTGATGCCCTCACCCCCGGCCCTCTCCCGCGGGAGAGGGTGAAAACATTAAAAACGGTAACCTCATGGTTACCGTTTTGCGTTTACCTCCCATATGTTGACCTGCGTCTCATAATTCAAATTTAGCCTCCCAGGGTGATTCTCAATCGAGCCATGTTACCCGTATCATTCTCGTGGGCACTCAGCATCCTTATAACAGCCGACTAAACTTAATGGTTTCGAAGGCATCAGTATGAGTGCCGTTAACACTCTGTTCCCAGTTGGGACAATCGGAATTTGTCGTTGAAACAATGACGTTACCCATAACAATTCAAAGGCCAGGTAAATCATGCCATTAGTCATCGTTGCTATCGGTGTTGTGTTATTACTGCTCTTGATGATCCGTTTCAAAATGAACGGATTTATCGCTCTGGTTCTGGTGGCACTTGCAGTCGGTCTGATGCAGGGTATGCCGCTGGTTAAAGTTATCAGTTCCATCAAAGCCGGCGTCGGCGGCACGCTCGGCAGCCTGGCGCTGATCATGGGCTTCGGCGCCATGCTCGGCAAAATGCTGGCAGACTGCGGGGGCGCGCAGCGTATCGCCACCACGCTGATTGCCAAATTTGGCAAGAAGAACATCCAGTGGGCGGTGGTATTAACCGGTTTTACCGTCGGCTTCGCGCTGTTCTATGAAGTGGGCTTCGTGCTGATGCTGCCGCTGGTGTTCACCATCGCGGCTGCGGCAAACATCCCGCTGCTGTATGTCGGTGTGCCAATGGCTGCGGCGCTGTCCGTGACTCACGGCTTCCTGCCGCCGCACCCGGGCCCAACCGCTATCGCAACCATCTTCCACGCGGATATGGGTAAAACCCTGCTGTTCGGTACGATTCTGGCGATCCCAACCGTGATTCTGGCGGGCCCGGTTTATGCCCGCTTCCTGAAAGGCATTGATAAGCCGATCCCGGAAGGTCTGTACAGCGCCAAAACCTTCACCGAAGAAGAGATGCCGGGCTTTGGCGTCAGCGTCTGGACCTCTCTGGTACCGGTGATCCTGATGGCGATGCGTGCCGTGGCGGAGATGATTCTGCCGAAAGGTCATCCGTTCCTGTCCGTTGCGGAATTCCTCGGTGACCCGGTCATGGCAACGCTGATTGCGGTGCTGATCGCGATGTTCACCTTCGGCCTGAACCGCGGCCGTTCTATGGATCAGATCAACGACACGCTGACCTCTTCCATCAAAATCATTGCCATGATGCTTCTGATCATCGGCGGTGGCGGTGCATTCAAGCAGGTTCTGGTCGACAGCGGCGTGGATAAATACATCGCTGCCATGATGCATGAAACCAACGTATCGCCGCTCCTGATGGCCTGGTCTATTGCCGCGGTTCTGCGTATTGCGCTGGGTTCTGCGACCGTTGCAGCGATCACCGCGGGCGGTATCGTTGCCCCGCTGATTGCGACCACGGGTGTTAGCCCTGAGCTGATGGTTATCGCCGTCGGTTCCGGTAGCGTGATTTTCTCTCACGTTAACGATCCTGGCTTCTGGCTGTTCAAGGAGTACTTCAACCTGACGATCGGTGAAACCATCAAGTCCTGGTCCGCGCTGGAAACCATTATTTCGGTGTGCGGTCTGGTCGGGGTACTGCTGTTGAATATGGTGGTTTGATGTAAAAAAGCCGGGTGGCGCTGACGCTTACCCGGCCTACATTCTATTTCCTCTCCCTCTGGGAGAGGGTTAGGGTGAGGGTGAAACTACCGCTTCTTGCCCACCGCTCTTCTGCGCTTGTCCAAATCCTTAATCAGCTTGTTCACCCCGTCATCGGCAAACATCTTCTCAAGCGATATGGACAGCTTGCGACGCCAGTTCTTGTACTGATAGCTGGTCCCCGGAATGTTCACCGGCTCCGCCATATCAATCCAGTCTTCCGGCTGCAGACCCAGCAGGGCGCTGTTGCTGTCGGCAATATAGCGCTGCAAGCCGCGATTGAGGGTAGCGGTCATCGACATCAATGACGCCTTATGTCCGGCACGTTTCGGCAGACAGCCCTGCTTGTGCAGCGCATCCAGCAGCCCCTGTTTGGAGAGCTCGCGATCCTGATACAGGCCGCGCAAAACCTCTTCATCAGGGTACAGCCCGAGCGTTTTGCCGAGCGTCAGATCGCCGCTTTCCCAATAGCCACGAAGCGTAGGAAGGTCATGCGTCGTCGCGACTGCCATTGATTGTTCAGGGTACGCTTTCGGCGCGCGGAAGGTTTTCTCATGGTCGTTTTCAAAATAGAGCACTTTATAGGAGTAGACGCCGCTGTCGCGGAGCTTGCTGACAATTTCCACCGGCACGGTACCGAGATCTTCACCGATCACCATGCACTGATGGCGCTTACTTTCCAGCGCCAGGATCGACAGCAGATCGTCAACCGGATACTGCACGTACGCCCCGTGATCGGCCGTTTCACCGTACGGGATCCACCACAGACGCAGCACGGACATCACGTGGTCGATACGCAGCGCGCCGCAGTTCTGCATGTTCGCGCGCAGCAGGTCGATGAACGGCTCGTAGGCGCGCGACGCCATGACGTGCGGATCCATCGGCGGCAACCCCCAGTTCTGACCGAGCGGCCCAAGAATATCCGGCGGCGCGCCGACGGAAGCTTTCAGACAGTAAAGCTCGCGGTCGCACCAGGTTTCCGCGCCGCCCTCTGCCACGCCGACGGCCAGATCGCGATACAGGCCGATCGGCATCTTATAGCCCTGGCTCACCTGCCAGCAGGCGGCAAACTGGCTGTACGCCAGCCACTGCAGCCACAGGTAGAAGTCCACTTCATCGGCATATTTTTTACAGAACGCTTTTACTTCAGGCGTGTCGACGGACTGATACGCTTCCGGCCAGACCGGCCAGCCCCAGCGCATTTCGTCCTCCTTCACCTGATACGCGTGCAGCGCATCAAACGCCGCCTGCCAGTACAGGCTCTCGCCCTCCTGCGTCACAAACTGGCGGAACGCGGCCATCTGCTCGTCATCGCGCTGCGAAAAGCCTTTCCACGCCAGACGCAGCGCGGCCATTTTCAGCGCCGTGACGGTGGAATAGTCCACCCACTCCGCGTCGCGCGCCTGCTTCAGGGCCTGCTGCGTGGTGCTGAGTTTCCACCACGCCTGCGCCTCTTTGCTGTTTTTGAAGTCATCTAACGCGTTAACGTCGATATAAATCACGTTCAGCCAGCGACGGGACGACGGGCTGTACGGGCTGGCGCTCTCCGGGTTGGCCGGATAGAGCGCGTGGATCGGGTTGAGCCCGATAAACGCGCCGCCGCGCTCGCCCACATCCACCAGCATCTTTTTCAGATCGCCAAAATCACCGATGCCCCAGTTGCTGTCGGAGCGCAGCGTATAGAGCTGCACGCAGGCGCCCCACAGCTTTTTACCCTCGAGCAACGCCTGCGGCTCGTAGCAGCGTTTTGGCGCGACGATCACCCGGCAGTGGAAACGACGATCGTCCTGGGTGAGCGTTAAGGTGTGATACCCCTCCGGCAGCTTCGCCGGAAGGTTTAACGTTTTGCCGCCGGTGGCGTGGCCTTTGTGCTGATGCCCCTCTTCGGTGGTAAGCAGCCAGCTAAACTCGCCGCGCCCCTCCACCGCCAGCGGCATCTTTTTGCCTGCGGTGAACACCTTCACGTTCGGCATCGGCGCAACCGACGCTTTCGCGTCGGCTTTGTGCATGGCATCCAGCAAACGTCTTTTGGTGTCGGCGCCAATAGACTGCGGTTTGCCGTGCGCATTAATGTAACTGAGGCTGATCCCCGCCGCCTGCGCGGCGCTGTCCAGACGTTTACTCTCCATCGCGCTTCCTTAGCGTTTTGCCTGCCAGATACGGGCCTGATAATCACGGATTGAACGGTCAGAGCTGAACATACCGCAGCGCGCGGTGTTCAGAATGCACGCGCGGGTCCAGGCTTCCTGGTCGCGATACAGCACGTCGACCTGTTTTTGCGCTTCAACGTAGGCCGTGAAGTCCGCCATCACCAGATACGGGTCACCGCCGTGTTTGTCCATGCTGTGCAGCATCTGGTCAAACGCGTGCTTGTCACCGTCGCTGTATTTACCGCTTTCCAGCTCCTTCAGCACCGCATCAAGCACTTTGTCTTTCTTACGCCATTTCACCGGGTCATAGCCTTTGGCTTTGATGGCCTTCACCTCTTCCACGGTATGGCCGAAGATAAAGATATTCTCTTCCCCGACCTTCTCGGCGATTTCGACGTTTGCCCCGTCGAGCGTACCGACGGTCAGCGCGCCGTTCAGCGCCAGCTTCATGTTGCCGGTACCGGACGCTTCTTTACCTGCCGTCGAGATCTGCTCGGAAATATCCGCCGCCGGGATCAGCATTTCAGCCGCCGAGACGCAGTAATCCGGCAGGAACACCACCTTCAGCTTGTCGCCCACTTTCGGATCGCTGTTGATCGCCGCCGCCACTTTATTGATGGCGAGGATAATGTTTTTCGCCAGGTAATAGCCCGGCGCCGCTTTCGCACCGAACAGGAACACGCGCGGCACGCGGTCGGCCTGCGGGTTCTCGCGGATCTCTTTGTACAGCGCCAGAATATGCAGCAGGTTCAGGTGCTGGCGTTTGTACTCGTGCAGACGTTTGATCTGGATATCGAAAATGGCATTCGGGTTGATCTCAATGCCGGTACGCACTTTCACAAACTCCGCCAGGCGAACCTTGTTCTCCAGCTTGATCGCGCGGTACTGCTCGCGGAATTTCGCGTCGTCAGCCTGTTTTTCCAGGTTGATGAGCTGGTCCAGATCGTTGGCCCACTCTTTCTTCAGGGTCTTATCCAGCAGACCGGCCAGCAGCGGGTTGCACTGCTTGATCCAGCGACGCGGCGTGATGCCGTTGGTCACGTTGTGGAATTTGGTCGGCCAAAGCTGGTGGTATTCCGGGAAGAGATCTTTGACCACCAGATCCGAGTGCAGCGCCGCCACGCCGTTCACCGCAAAGCCGCTGACCACGCACATGTTCGCCATGCGCACCTGCTTGTCATGCACAACCGCCAGCTTCGCCCAGACCGCTTTGTTGCCTGGCCAGGTTTTATCCACCAGGGTTTTAAACTGGTCGTTAATCTTGTTGATGATCTGCATGTGGCGCGGCAGCAGCGTTTTCACCAGCTTCTCATCCCAGCACTCGAGCGCTTCTGGCATCAGGGTGTGGTTGGTGTAGGCAAAGGTACGGCTGGTGATGGCCCAGGCGTCATCCCAGCTCAGCTGGTGCTCGTCGATCAGCACGCGCAGCAGTTCCGGGATCGCAATCGTCGGGTGCGTGTCGTTGAGCTGAATCACTTCGAAGTCCGGCAGCTGCGCCAGCTTGCGGCCCGCCAGATGATGGCGACGCAGAATGTCCGCCACGGAGCAGGCGCACTGGAAGTACTGCTGCATCAGGCGCAGCTTTTTACCGGCCAGGTGGTTGTCGTTCGGGTAGAGGACTTTGGTCAGCTTCTCGGCGTCGATGCCCTGCTGCTCGGCGCGCAGGAAATCGCCGTCGTTGAATTTGGTCAGGTTAAACGGATGCGCGTGCTTCGCCTGCCACAGACGCAGCGGCTGCGCCACGCCGTTACGGTAGCCGAGCACCGGCAGATCCCAGGCTTCACCGGTAATGGTGAACGCCGGTTCCCAGAGCCCCTGCTTTGTCACTTTCCCGCCAATACCGACCTGCACATCCAGCTGCGCGTTGTGGCGGAACCACGGATAGGTATTGCGATGCCAGTCGTCCGGCGCTTCCATCTGATGGCCATCGGCAAACGACTGACGGAACAAGCCATACTGATAGTTCAGGCCATAGCCAATTGCCGACTGGCCGACGGTCGCCATGGAGTCGAGGAAACAGGCTGCCAGACGTCCCAGACCGCCGTTGCCCAGCGCCGGGTCAATCTCTTCTTCCAGCAGGTCAGTCAGGTTAATGTCGTGTTCTTTAAGGACGTCACCAACGTCCTGATACCAGCCGAGGTTCAACAGGTTGTTGCCCGTCAGGCGGCCAATCAGGAATTCCATTGAAATGTAGTTTACATGGCGCTGGTTCTTCACCGGCTTTGCCAAAGGCTGAGCATCCAGCTGTTCTGCGAGCGCACCGCTCACTGCCTGCCACCACTGGTGAGGCGTCATCTCGTTTGCAGCATGAAGGCCAAAACGCTGCCACTGACGCGTCAGGGCAGCCTGGAATTGAGCTTTGTTGAAGGTAGGCTGTGACATAGGGGATCGGCATCCTTTAGAAAGAAAACACAAGTTGGCGCTAGTGTGCCTGGCTCATTTCCCCTCTTCCTCCTCCTGTGGGGGATTAGACAGGGAGGAGTAGCGGGGATGAGCATAAAAGTGTGATCGAGGCCACTCTCAGAGCATAGTTCGAGTGTGCCCGGAAGATAAAAAAGTAACCGGAGAGAATGTCAAAGAAATGAAATGCAGTTTCGGGTGAAATTAATCCGTTCTGAAATGATTACTTACGTAGAATAATAATTTAGCCATCGGGACAGATCTCAAAAGACTATTACTCTCACTCAACTTTACCCGCACTTTATTAAATTTGACGTCACTATACCTTTCTGAAACCAGTTTCAGCGCAGCGGCAATGTATACAGACAAACCAGCAGTGACGCGGCGTTACGGCCCTTTCGAGAAAGTTCCAACATTTGCCTGAATGTTTTGTGACAGAGTGCAAATTCAGAACCACAAAACCCAGACATAACTTGCAATAGTTCTCTTTCTGTTCGACCTTATATCGTATTAATTACGAAGCGCAAAAAAATAAAATCTCTCGTTCCCCACAGTGAAGTGAAACCTATGTTGATTCCGTCTAAATTAAGTCGCCCGGTTCGTCTTGACCATACAGTGGTCCGCGAGCGTCTGTTGGCTAAACTTTCCGGCGCGCATAATTTCCGACTGGCGCTGGTTACGAGCCCTGCAGGCTATGGAAAAACAACGCTCATTTCGCAATGGGCCGCGGGTAAAAGCGATCTTGGCTGGTACTCCCTCGACGAGGGCGATAACCAGCAGGAGCGTTTTGCCAGCTATCTGATTGCCGCCATACAGCAAGCCACCCATGGACACTGCGTCGCCAGTGAGGTGATGGTGCAAAAGCGCCAGTACGCCAGCCTGTCCTCCCTTTTCTCTCAGCTGTTTATCGAACTGGCCGAATGGCATCGCCCGCTTTACGTGGTGATCGACGATTACCATCTCATCACGAATCCGGTGATTCATGAGTCGATGCGTTTCTTCCTGCGCCATCAGCCGGAAAACCTGACTTTAGTGGTGCTGTCACGCAACCTGCCGCAGTTGGGTATTGCCAACCTGCGCGTGCGCGATCAGCTTCTGGAAGTGGGCAGCCAGCAGCTGGCCTTTACCCACCAGGAAGCGAAACAGTTCTTTGACTGCCGCCTGACATCACCGATTGAGGCCGCCGAGAGCAGCCGTCTGTGTGATGACGTTGCCGGCTGGGCCACGGCGCTGCAGCTCATCGCGCTCTCTGCCCGACAAAACAACAGTCCGGCGCATCAGTCTGCCCGGCGTCTGGCGGGCATCAACGCCAGTCACCTTTCCGACTACCTGGTGGATGAGGTGCTGGACAGCGTCGATCCCTCGACGCGTAATTTCCTGCTGAAAAGCTCGCTGCTGCGCTCCATGAACGATGCGCTCATCGTGCGCGTGACGGGCTGTGAAAACGGTCAGCTGCAGCTCGAAGAGATTGAACGTCAGGGCCTTTTCCTGACGCGCATGGACGATCCCGGCGAGTGGTTTAGCTATCACCCGCTGTTTGGCAGCTTCCTGCGCCAGCGCTGTCAGTGGGAACTGGCGGTTGAACTGCCGGAGATCCACCGCGCCGCTGCCGAAAGCTGGATGGCGCAAGGCTTCCCGAGCGAGGCCATCCACCACGCGCTGGCCGCCGGTGATGCCAGCATGCTGCGCGATATCCTCCTCAATCATGCGTGGGGCCTGTTTAACCACAGCGAGCTGACGCTGCTGGAAGAGTCTCTCAAAGCCCTGCCGTGGGAAAGCCTGCTGGAGAACCCGCGTCTGGTGCTGCTGCAGGCCTGGCTGATGCAGAGCCAGCACCGCTACAGCGAAGTGAACACCCTGCTGGCGCGCGCCGAGCAGGAGATGGAAAGCGAAATGGATACCACCCTGCACGGCGAATTTAACGCGCTGCGCGCTCAGGTGGCCATTAACGACGGCGACCCGGACGAAGCTGAACGGCTGGCGATGGTCGCGCTGGATGAACTGCCGCTGGCTAACTTCTACAGCCGCATCGTTGCGACCTCGGTGCACGGTGAAGTGCTGCACTGCAAAGGCGTCCTCACGCGTTCGCTTTCACTGATGCAGCAAACCGAACAGATGGCGCGTCGTCATGATGTCTGGCATTACGCGCTGTGGAGCCTGATCCAACAGAGCGAGATTTTATTCGCGCAGGGGTTCCTGCAGGCCGCCTGGGAAAACCAGGAAAAAGCGTTCCAGCTGATTCGTGAACAGCATCTGGAACAGCTGCCAATGCACGAGTTCCTGTTGCGTATTCGCGCTCAGCTGCTGTGGGCATGGTCGCGTCTGGATGAAGCGGAAAGCTGCGCCCGCCAGGGTGTGGATGTCCTTTCCAGCTTCCAGCCTCAGCAGCAGCTGCAGTGTCTGGCGCTGCTGGTGCAGTGCTCGCTGGCGCGCGGCGATCTCGATAACGCCCGCAACCATCTGAACCGCCTGGAGAACCTGCTCGGCAACGGTCAGTATCACAGCGACTGGGTCTCTAACGCCGATAAGGTCCGGGTGATTTACTGGCAGATGACCGGCGATAAAAAATCCGCCGCCAACTGGCTGCGTCAGACGCCTAAACCGGAATTTGCTAACAACCACTTCCTGCAGAGCCAGTGGCGGAACATTGCCCGCGCGCAGATCCTGCTCGGTGAAGTAGAGCCCGCAGAGATTGTGCTGGAAGAGCTGAACGAGAACGCGCGCAGCCTGCGTCTGATGAGCGACCTGAACCGCAACCTGCTGCTGCTGAACCAGCTTTACTGGCAGGCGGGTCGTAAAAACGATGCCCAGCGCGTGCTGCTGGAAGCGCTGCAGCTGGCTAACCGCACCGGCTTTATCAGCCACTTTGTGATTGAAGGTGAAGTGATGGCGCAGCAGCTGCGTCAGCTTATTCAGCTCAACACGCTGCCGGAGCTGGATCAGCATCGCGCCCAGCGCATTCTGCGCGAGATAAACCAGCATCATCGGCACAAGTTCGCGCATTTTGATGAGAACTTCGTTGAACGTCTGCTGAACCACCCGGAAGTGCCGGAGCTTATCCGCACCAGTCCGCTCACGCAGCGCGAATGGCAGGTGCTGGGTCTGATCTATTCAGGCTACAGCAACGAGCAGATTGCCGGTGAGCTTGCGGTGGCGGCGACCACCATCAAAACGCATATCCGCAATCTGTATCAGAAGCTGGGCGTGGCGCATCGACAGGATGCGGTGCAGCATGCGCAGCAGCTGTTGAAGATGATGGGGTATGGCGTGTAGGACCTCTGCGGTCTGATGCCCTCACCCCGGCCCTCTCCCACAGGGAGAGGGAGAACGGCTTTTCAACACAACTCTAACTGCAAATTATTATCTTTAATCACCTGCATCACGCCCGCCGGCGGCATCACGTCGGTATAAACCGCATCCACCATGCTGATGCTGCCCATGTTTACCATCGCATTTCGGCCAAACTTCGAATGGTCTACCACCAGCATCACGTGACGTGAGTTCTCAATAATCGCGCGCTTGGTGCGCACCTCGTGATAATCAAACTCCAGCAGCGAGCCGTCGCTGTCGATGCCGCTGATCCCGAGAATGCCGAAGTCGAGGCGGAACTGAGAGATAAAATCGAGGGTCGCTTCGCCGATAATGCCGCCGTCGCGGCTGCGCAGTTCGCCGCCCGCGAGGATGATGCGGAAGTCATCTTTCTGCATCAGGGTATTGGCCACGTTCAGGTTGTTCGTGACCACGCGCAGGTTCTCGTGATCCAGCAGCGCATGGGCGACCGCTTCCGGCGTGGTGCCGATATCAATAAACAGCGTCGCCCCGTTCGGGATCTGGCTGGCGACCTTGCGGGCAATGCGCTCTTTCTCTGCCGTCTGCGTGGCTTTACGGTCATGCCAGGAGGTATTGACCGAACTGGACGGCAGCGCCGCCCCACCGTGGTGGCGAAGAATGCGGTTCTGATCGGCCAGGTCGTTCAGGTCACGACGGATGGTTTGTGGGCTGACGGCAAACTGCTCCACCAGCTCTTCGGTGCTGACGTATCCCTGTTTTTTTACCAGTTCGATAATAGCGTCATGACGTTGTGTTTGTTTCATCAATTATCCCTGAGAATTATGTTCGTTTTCGCGCATAGAGCGTGTCGGCAAAGGCCATCGCCAGCCCCACGGCCAGCCCGGCGACGTGTGCACCGTTGGCGATAGACATACCAAACAGATCAAACCATCCGGCAATTAGCCATATTAACGCAAAGGTTATTAATCCGCGCTGCAGATAGATGCCGCTTTCCGGATCACGCTCCCCGCGAAGCCAGACATAGCCCATCAGGGCATACACGACGCCCGACAGCCCGCCGAACCACGGCCCGCTGAACTTGTGCTGCACATAGCCGCTCAGCAGGGCGCTGATAAGGGTGATAACGATCAGCTTGCCGCTGCCCAGACGCTTTTCAACAGCGCCGCCGAGATACCACCACCAGAGCAGGTTGAAGAGAATATGCATCACCGAGAAGTGCATCAGCGCGTGGCTAAAGTAGCGCCAGACGTCAAACTCAAGAGACGGGTCATAGGGCCAGGCCAGGGCAATCATCACGCTCTGGTCGCCCACCACGTTCATGATAATGAAGACGATAATGCAGGCCGCCATCAGCAGCAGCGTAAACGGGCCGGCGCGCTCGCGGATGGTGGCGAGGAAGGGAAAACGGCTGTAGTGCAGTCCGCTGTCGGTCTGCCCGGACTGCCAGCTGGCCGCCAGATAGCGCGGGTCGCCGGGGTTCTCAAGAAAACGCGCCAGCTCTTCGTTTACGCGCGCGGCCTGGCTCTCGTCGGCCAGCCAGACGTCGGTCTGCGTATGTTGCTGAATGGTCAGAATAACGCCCTGCGTCGCCATATAGTCGACAAACGCCTGGGCGACACGCGGGTTGGTAAAAGAAGTGATCATCAACATGGGCAGCGGTCGCTTATTTCCACACAAAAGGGGACAGTATAGCGGGATCAGCGCTCAAAAGCGTATTCCACTTCTGCCGGGAAATGACGATGCCAGGCATCGAAGCCGCCGTCGACGCTGTACACCGCGTCGTAGCCCTGCTGAAGCAGATACTGCGCCGCGCCTTTGCTGCTGTTGCCGTGGTAGCACATGACCATCACCGGCGTCTCGAAGTCGTTATCGCGCATAAACGCGCCCAGCGTGTCGTTAGTGAGATGAAACGCGCCCGGCGTGTGGCCCATCGCAAAACTCTGCGGATCGCGGATGTCCACCAGCACCGCTTTTCCCTGGTGCATCTTCTGGTGGGCTTCTTCTACGTTAATACATTCAAACTGATCCATGGTGTTCTCTTTCGCTTATTCAGGTTTTATGCCGCCTGCTGACCCTCACCCCTGCCCTCTCCCTAAAAGGGAGAGGGAGCAAACCATCCCCTCGCCCCTCTGGGGAGAGGGTTAGGGTGAGGGGAGAGAGCATCAGACCGCACTATTTTACCCCGTAGTGTACGTCCTGGCGGCGGGTAAACGCCATTATGTTATCCATATCACTCTAAATTGTTTTTTTGATGTTACCAAAAGCGCGTTCCTTTGCTATTATGAGCGATATCGAACATTTCTGAGCTTTAACGAAAGTGCATGAGGGTGTTATGGAAACCAAAGATCTGATTGTGATAGGCGGTGGCATCAACGGTGCCGGTATTGCGGTCGATGCCGCAGGACGCGGTTTATCCGTACTGATGCTGGAAGCTAACGATCTCGCCTGCGCGACGTCGTCCGCCAGCTCCAAACTGATTCACGGTGGCCTGCGCTACCTGGAACACTACGAATTCCGCCTGGTCAGCGAAGCACTGGCCGAACGTGAAGTGCTGTTGAAAATGGCCCCGCATCTGGCGATTCCGATGCGCTTCCGCCTGCCCCATCGCCCGCATCTGCGTCCGGCGTGGATGATTCGAATCGGTCTGTTTATGTACGATCATCTGGGTAAACGCACCAGCCTCCCGGGTTCGAAAGGTTTGCGTTTTGGCTCAGAATCGGTCCTTAAGCCTGAAATAGTGCGCGGTTTCGAATATTCCGACTGCTGGGTGGACGATGCGCGTCTGGTGCTGGCGAATGCCCAGATGGTCGAGAAGAAAGGTGGCGAGGTGAAAACCCGTACCCGTGCGACCTCTGCCCGTCGTGAAAACGGCCTGTGGATTGTAGAAGCGGAAGACATCGATACCGGCGAGAAATTCAGCTGGAAAGCGCGCGGTCTGGTGAACGCCACCGGCCCGTGGGTGAAGCAGTTCTTCGACGACGGCATGCATCTGCCTTCGCCGTACGGCATTCGCCTGATCAAGGGCAGCCACATTGTGGTGCCGCGCGTGCATACGCAGAAGCAAGCCTACATTCTGCAGAACGAAGACAAGCGCATCGTGTTTGTGATCCCGTGGATGGACGAGTTCTCGATCATCGGTACCACCGACGTGGAGTACAAAGGCGATCCGAAGAACGTCGAGATCGACGAGAGCGAAGTGAACTACCTGCTCAAAGTGTATAACGCGCACTTCAGGAAGCAGCTGTCACGCGACGACGTGGTCTGGACCTACTCCGGCGTGCGTCCGCTGTGCGATGACGAGTCTGACTCACCGCAGGCGATTACTCGCGACTACACGCTCGATATTCACGACGTTGACGGTCAGGCGCCGCTGCTTTCCGTGTTTGGCGGCAAGCTGACCACCTACCGCAAGCTGGCCGAGCACGCGCTGGAAAAACTGGCACCGTACTATAAAGGCATTGGCCCGGCGTGGACCAAAGGCGCGGTACTGCCCGGCGGTGATATCGGCGACAATCGCGATGATTACGCCGCGAAGCTGCGCCGTCGCTTCCCGTTCATCACCGAAGGGATGGCGCGCCACTATGCCCGCACCTACGGCAGCAATACCGAGCTTTTCCTGGCCGACGCGAAGGACATTGCGGATCTGGGCGAACATTTCGGCCACGAGCTGTACGAAGCCGAGCTGCGCTACCTGGTTGAGCACGAGTGGGTTCGTCGTCTGGATGATGCTATCTGGCGTCGTACCAAAGAAGGGATGTGGCTCAACGCCGAGCAACAGTCTCGCGTGGCGCAGTGGTTACAGCAAAATGCGGGGAAGCGTGAGCTGTCGCTGGCGTCGTAATACGATCGGTGCGGGCTGATGCCCCCTCACCCTAACCCTCTCCCCGAAGGGGAGAGGGGACTTTAACACCCTCTCCCCTTCGGGGAGAGGGCTGGGGTGAGGGGGTGTTTTTACAACCTCACCGGATCAATATGCCAGATCGTCTCGGCATACTCCTTGATGGTCCTGTCGGACGAGAAGTAGCCCATATTGGCGATGTTATACATCGCGGCGCTGGTCCACTTCTCCTGCTGACGGTACAGCTCGTCAACCTTATCCTGACAGTCCACGTAGCTGCGATAGTCCGCCAGCACCTGGTAGTGATCGCCAAAGTTAATCAGCGAATCGACCAGATCGCGATAGCGGCTCGGTTCTTCCGGGCTAAACACGCCGGTCGCGATCTGCGTCAGCACCTGACGTAACTCTTCATCCTCTTCGTAATATTGACGCGGCGAGTAGCCTTTCCTGCGCAGCGCCTCCACCTCTTCCGTCGTATTACCGAAGATAAAGATATTTTCTTCGCCCACGTGCTCCAGCATCTCGACGTTCGCCCCGTCAAGCGTACCAATGGTCAGCGCGCCGTTGAGGGCAAACTTCATGTTACTGGTGCCGGATGCTTCCGTACCCGCCGTGGAAATCTGCTCAGAGAGATCCGCCGCCGGGATGATCATCTGCGCCAGGCTCACGCTGTAGTTCGGAATGAACACCACTTTCAGCTTGTCGCCAATGTCCGGATCCTGGTTGACTACCTTCGCCACGTCGTTGATGAGATGAATGATGTGCTTGGCCATGTAGTAGGCGGAAGCCGCCTTACCGGCGAAGATCTTCACGCGCGGCACCCATTCGGCCGTTGGATCGGCCTTAATGCGGTTGTAATGGGTGATCACGTGCAGCACGTTCATCAGCTGACGCTTGTATTCGTGGATGCGTTTGATCTGAACGTCAAACAGCGCTTTCGGGTTTGCCACCACGTTGAGGTGCATCGCCAGCCAGACCGCCAGACGCTTTTTGTTCAGCAGCTTGGCTTCGCGCACGGCTTTGTTCACCGTCGGGAAATCAATATGCTGTTCCAGCTCGCTCAGCTGGCTCAAGTCGGTACGCCAGGTACGGCCGATATTCTCGTCCAGCACCTCAGAGAGCGGCTGGTTGGCCAGCGCCAGCCAGCGGCGCGGCGTGACGCCGTTGGTCACGTTGCAGAACCGCGTCGGGAAGATTTTCGCGAAGTCCGCAAAAAGCGACTGCACCATCAGGTTCGAGTGGAGCTCGGACACGCCGTTGACCTTGTGGCTGATGACGACCGCCAGCCAGGCCATGCGCACGCGGCGCCCGTTCGATTCATCAATGATGGAAGCGCGGCTCAGCAGCCCGGTATCGTTCGGGTATTGCTCCTGCAGGGTCTTGAGGAAGTAGTCGTTAATCTCAAAGATAATCTGCAGATGGCGCGGCAGGATTTTGCCGAGCATGTCTACCGGCCACGTTTCCAGCGCTTCGCTCATCAGCGTGTGGTTGGTGTAGGAGAATACCTGACAGGTCACTTCAAACGCGTCATCCCAGCTGAACTTATGCTCGTCGATCAGCAGACGCATCAGCTCCGGAATGGAGAGCACCGGGTGGGTGTCGTTAAGGTGGATCGCGGTTTTCTCCGCCAGGTTGGCGTAGGTTTTGTGCAGCTGATGGTGGCGGCTGAGGATGTCCTGAATCGTCGAGGAGACGAGGAAATACTCCTGACGCAGGCGCAGCTCGCGGCCGGAGTAGGTCGAGTCATCCGGGTACAGCACGCGGGACACGTTCTCGGAGTGGTTTTTGTCTTCCACCGCCGCAAAGTAGTCCCCCTGGTTGAATTTACCGAGGTTGATTTCGCTACTGGCCTGGGCGCTCCACAGGCGCAGCGTGTTGGTGGCATCGGTGTCATAGCCGGGGATAATCTGATCGTAGGCCACGGCCAGGATCTCTTCCGTTTCTACCCAGCGGGATTTTTTGCCTTCCTGCTGGATACGTCCGCCAAAGCGCACCTTGTAGCGCGTATTGTGGCGCTTAAACTCCCACGGGTTGCCGTACTCCAGCCAGTAGTCCGGCGACTCTTTCTGGCGCCCGTCGACGATGTTCTGTTTGAACATACCGTAGTCGTAGCGAATACCGTAGCCGCGGCCCGGCAGCGCCAGCGTCGCCAGCGAGTCGAGGAAGCAGGCGGCGAGACGCCCCAGACCGCCGTTGCCGAGGCCCGGGTCGTTCTCTTCGTCGATCAGCTCTTCTAAATCTAACCCCATCTCTTCGAGTGCGGTTTTGACGTCGTCATAAATACCGAGCGACAACAGCGCGTTGGACAGCGTGCGGCCAATCAAAAATTCCATCGACAGGTAGTAAACCTGACGCGTTTCCTGCGAGAGCTGGGCGCGGTTTGAGCGCAGCCAGCGTTCCACTAAACGGTCACGCACCGCAAACAGGGTGGCGTTCAACCACTCGTGCTTGTTGGCGATAACCGGATCTTTCCCGATGGTGAACATCAGCTTGTAGGCGATGGAGTGCTTTAACGCCTCAACGCTGAGCGTGGGTGAAGAGTAGCTAAATGGAGCGTTCATATCAGTAACTTCGCCTCGTTACATCAAGCGTTGATAGAGATCGCGGTATGACTGCGCCGCGACATGCCAGCTAAAGTCCATGGACATCGCCTGACGCTGAACGTAACGCCAGAGCGATGGACGGGACCACAAGACGAAAGCACGCCGAATCGCCCGAAGCAGCGACCAGGCATTACTGTCCTCAAAGACAAACCCGCTGGCGATACCGTCCGCCAGGTTTTCCAGAGAGCTATCGGATACGGTATCCGCCAGTCCGCCCGTGCGGCGCACCAGCGGCAGCGTGCCGTATTTCAGACCGTAAAGCTGCGTCAGGCCGCAGGGTTCGAAACGGCTCGGCACCAGGATGACGTCCGCGCCGCCCATGATGCGGTGCGAGAACGCTTCGTGATAGCCAATCTGCACGCCCACCTGCCCCGGATGTTCCGCCGCGGCGGCAAGGAAGCCTTCCTGCAGCACCGGGTCGCCCGCGCCGAGCAGCGCCAGCTGTCCCCCCTGCTCCAGTAAACCGGGCAGCGCCTCCAGCACCAGACCCAGCCCTTTCTGGCTGGTCAGGCGGCTGACCACCGCGAACAGCGGCACTTTATCGTTAACCTTCAGGCCCATCGCAATCTGCAGCTGGCGTTTGTTCTCCGCTTTGTCTTCCACGGAATCACGGCCATAGCGCGCCGCCAGCAGGAGATCGGTTTCCGGGCTCCAGATCTGTTCATCCACGCCGTTCAGAATGCCCGACAGGCGGCCTTCGCGGTGGCGCTGTTGCAGCAACCCTTCCATGCCGTAGCCAAACTCCGGCTGGGTGATCTCACGCGCGTAGGTTGGGCTCACCGCCGTGATGTGATCGGCGTAGTACAGCCCGGCTTTCAGGAACGAGATCTGCCCGTTAAATTCCAGCCCGTGCATGTTATAGAACGATAATGGCAGATCGATTTCACTCATGTGATGGGCATAGTACATCCCCTGATACGCCAGGTTATGCACGGTAAAGACCGATTTCGCCGGGTGGCCGCGCGCCGCGAGATACGCCGGGGCAAGCCCGGCGTGCCAGTCATGCGCGTGCACCACATCCGGGCGCCAGAACGGATCCAGCCCCGTCGCCATTTCTGCCCCGACCCAGCCGAGTAGCGCAAAGCGCAGCACGTTATCGGTGTAGGCGAACAGGTTCGTATCGTGATACGGGCTGCCCGGTCGATCGTATAAGTGCGGCGCGTCGATCAGGTAAATCCCTACGCCATTGTAATGTCCAAACAGCAGGGTGATGCGTCCGGCGAAGGTCTCACGGCGGGTCACCACTTTTGCATCGGGAATACCGCGCCGGATATCCGGAAAGGCGGGCAGCAGGACTCGGGTATCCACGCCTCCGGCGATTTGCGCCGCCGGTAATGCACCCAGAACATCTGCCAGACCGCCCGTTTTTAACAACGGGAACATCTCAGAACATACATGTAAAACCTGCATCATCGCTCCTGTTTGATCTGCAGCTTCCGCAACATTTCCCGTGTGACTAACACGATCCCCTCTTCCGAACGATAGAAACGACGCGCGTCTTCTTCCGCGTTCTCACCAATCACCATCCCTTCTGGAATGACGCAGGCACGATCGATAACGCAGCGACGCAGACGGCACGAGCGCCCTACCCAGACATCAGGCAGTAAGACTGCCGAATCGATATTACAGAATGAATTTATTCGCACGCGGGGGAACAGTACCGACTGCACCACCACCGAGCCTGAAATAATGCACCCACCGGACACCAGCGAGTTCAGCGTCATGCCGTGGCTGCCGGAGCGGTCCTGCACGAATTTGGCCGGCGGCAGCGATTCCATATGGGTACGAATCGGCCAGTTCTGGTCGTACATATCCAGCTCAGGCGTGACCGACGCTAGGTCGAGGTTCGCTTTCCAGTACGCTTCCAGAGTTCCCACATCGCGCCAGTAAGGTTCCGCATTGGGGTCGGACTGCACGCAGGACAGCGGGAAAGGATGTGCATACGCCATGCCAGCTTTAGTGATTTTCGGAATGATGTCTTTACCGAAGTCGTGGCTGGAGTTTTCGTCTTTATCGTCGTCTTCCAGCAGCTCATAAAGATAATCTGCATCAAAGACATAAATCCCCATGCTGGCGAGCGATTTGGTGTCATCGCCCGGCATGGTTGGCGGGTTCGCCGGCTTTTCAACAAAGTCGATAATTTTGTCGTCGGCATCCACGTGCATCACGCCAAACGCCGTCGCTTCAGCAACGGGCACAGGCAGACATGCTACGGTGCAGCGCGCCCCTTTTTCGACGTGGTCGATGAGCATGTGGGAGTAATCTTGCTTGTAGATATGGTCCCCGGCGAGGATCACGATGTATTCCGCGTTATAGCGGCGAATGATGTCGAGGTTCTGCGTCACCGCATCCGCCGTTCCGCGGTACCAGTTCTCACCGTGGACGCGTTGCTGAGCGGGAAGGAGATCGACAAACTCGTTCATCTCTTCGCTGAAGAATGACCAGCCGCGCTGGATATGCTGAACCAGCGTGTGCGACTGATACTGCGTAATGACGCCAATACGGCGAATGCCCGAGTTCAGGCAGTTGGAGAGCGCAAAGTCGATGATACGGAACTTACCACCAAAGTGAACGGCCGGTTTCGCGCGCTTGATGGTCAAATCTTTCAGACGGGTACCACGTCCACCCGCAAGTATCAGGGCAACCGTTTTTAATGGTAGCTGGCGTGCCAACATTAAGGGATCGTTCTTCTCTAATCTAACCATGACTAACTCCTTTTTTATCATCTTTGGAATACGCACACTCCGTGCGCAGGCCCGTGCCAGACAGCCATTACTACCGGATTATCCGCTCCGGCAAAGGGGGGAACAGCTCGCCATTCCCCTTCAGGTAAAACAATCTCTGCGACGTCATCCGTCGCGTTCAGCGTGACCAGCCATTTATCCGACAGCAGGATTTGCAGGCGTGGTACGCCGTGTTGCCACTCTTGCGCGCTTAACGGTTGCGCGTCTTGATTCAACCAGCGAACGTTGCCGTCACCCTCTTCCCACCAGCGGTCGGCGGTCAGCGCGGGGATCTGCTGGCGAAGATGGATCAGCGCAGCGGTAAAATGAATCAGCCCGCTGTTGGCTTCACCCCAGTCGAGCCAGGTTAACGTGTTGTCCTGGCAATACGCATTGTTGTTACCGTGCTGGCTGTGGCCGTGTTCATCGCCTGCCAGCAGCATCGGCGTGCCCTGCGACAATAAAAGCGTTGTCAGCAAAGCGTGAACGCTGGCGCGTCGCCGCTCGATGACGTCAAGGCTTCCGCCTAACCCTTCTATACCATGATTAAAGCTATGGTTATTGTTAGTACCATCGCGATTCTCTTCGCCGTTTGCCTCATTGTGTTTCTGATTGAAACAAACGCAGTCCCTGAGCGTAAAACCGTCGTGTGCCGTCAACAGATTGACGGTGGCCGACGGGCGTTTGCCGTCGCGCTTAAAGAGATCGCTTGAAGCGGCAAAGCGTCCGGCGAACTCCCCCAGCGACAGATTCCGTTCCAGCCAGAAGCGGCGTGCGGCATCGCGGTAGTGATCGTTCCACTCGGCAAACAGCGGCGGGAAATTCCCGACCTGATAACCGCCTTCCCCGATGTCCCACGGCTCGGCAATGAGCTTCACCTGCGAGAGCACCGGACAGTTTTTTATCGCCTCGAACAGCGGAGCCTGCTGGCTGAACGCTGGCGTGCGCCCCATCACGGGCGCCAGATCGAAACGAAAACCGTCGACGTGGAACGTCTCCACCCAGTATTTCAGGCATTCATAAGCAAAATGCGTGACCGCCGGATGGCTGAGGTTGAGCGTGTTACCGCAGCCTGTCCAGTTCTCATAATCGCCATCCTGCCTGATCCAATAATAGCTACGGTTATCAATTCCGCGCATGGAGAGCGTCGGACCGTCGAGATCGCTTTCGGCACTGTGGTTCAGCACGACGTCCAGAATGACCTCAATGCCCGCCGTATGGAGCGCCTTCACCGCATCGCGAAATTCGTCCCGCGCCTTTTCCGGATGGGCGGCATAGCGTGGCTCAAGCGCGAACATCGCCAGCGGGTTGTAGCCCCAGTAGTTGCTTAGCCCCAGCCGCTGCAGGCGCGGTTCGCTGGCGAAATGGGCGACGGGCAACAGTTCCAGCGCGGTGATGCCGAGGTGTTTCAGGTAGGCAATCATGGTGGGATGCCCGAGCGCTTTATAGGTGCCGCGCATCTCTTTGGGGATCGACGGGTGAAGGTACGTCAGCCCTTTAACGTGGGCTTCATAAATGACGGTATTGCCCCACGGCGTCTGCGGCGGGGCATCGTCTTCCCAGTCATAAAGATCGTTCACCACCACGCTTTTTGGCGCGACGGGCGCGCTGTCGCGGTGGTCGGGCTCGCCGTAGCCCACGTGGAAGAGAGGGTCGTCTTTAAATTCGCCGTCCACGCGGTGCGCGCACGGGTCGATCAGCAGCTTCGCCGGGTTAAACCAGTGGCCCTGCGCCGGATCCCACGGACCATGTACGCGAAAGCCATAGTGCATGCCTGGCCGTCCTCCGGCCAGGTAGCCGTGCCAGGTATCCCCCGTGCGCTCGGGTAAATCGTAACGGTGTTCGTTACCTTCCCCATCAAACACGCACAGTTCTACCCGCTCAGCGTGAGCGGAAAAGAGGGTGAAATTGACACCCTTTCCGTCAAAACGCGCGCCGAGCGGTTCGGGTTTACCTGCCGTAAGCTGCGTCATTCGCCCTCCCGCATCAGCCAGATGGTGCCAAGCGGCGGCAGCGTCAGGCTCAGGGAGTTGGGTCGCCCGTGGCTTTCGATGGCATCGCTCTGGACCAGCCCGCCGTTACCGGCGTTGCTGCCGTGATAGTGCATGGAGTCGGTATTCAGGATCTCGCGCCATTTGCCCGGCTGGTTAATGCCGAAGCGGTAATGTTCACGCGGCACCGGCGTGAAGTTGCTGGCGACGACGATCTCGTTACCCGCTTTGTCACGACGCACAAAGACAAACACCGAGCGCTCGTGGTCGTCCACCACCAGCCACTCAAAGCCGTACGGATCGAAGTCGAGCTCGTGCAGCGCTTTGTGGTGGCGATAGGTCAGGTTCAGGTCGCGCACCAGACGCTGCACCCCGTGGTGCCAGTTGTCGCCGCCTTCCAGCAGGTGCCAGTCGAGGCTGGCATCGTGGTTCCACTCGCGTCCCTGGGCGAACTCATTGCCCATAAACAGCAGTTTCTTGCCCGGGAAGGCAAACATCCAGCCGTAGTAGGCGCGCAGGTTGGCAAACTTCTGCCACGCGTCGCCCGGCATGCGGTCGAGAATGGATTTTTTGCCGTGTACCACTTCATCGTGCGACAGCGGCAGCATGAAGTTTTCGGTGTAGTTGTAGAGCATCCCGAACGTCAGCTTATCGTGATGATACTTACGGTGAACCGGATCCAGCTTCATGTAGTCGAGCGTGTCGTGCATCCAGCCCAGGTTCCACTTATACCAGAACCCCAGGCCGCCTGATGACGGCGGACGGGAGACGCCCGCAAAGTCGGTCGACTCTTCCGCCATGGTCACGGCACCGTCCACCTGTTCGCCGATAATGCGGTTGGTATTGCGCAGAAATTCAATCGCTTCCAGGTTTTCACGGCCGCCAAACTCGTTCGGGATCCACTCGCCCTCTTTGCGGCTGTAGTCGCGGTAGATCATCGACGCCACCGCATCGACGCGCAGGGCATCAATGCCAAACCGCTCGATCCAGTACAGGGCATTCCCGACCAGATAGTTTGCGACCTCACGGCGACCGTAGTTATAGATCAGCGTGTTCCAGTCCTGGTGATAGCCTTCGCGCGGGTCGCTGTGCTCGTACAGCTTCGTGCCATCAAACTCTGCCAGCGCAAAGTCATCCGATGGGAAATGGCCCGGCACCCAGTCGAGGATGACGTTCAGCCCGGCGGCATGCGCGGCATCAATGAAATAGCGGAAGTCATCGCGCGTGCCGAAGCGGCGCGTTGGCGCATACAGCCCGGTGGGCTGATAGCCCCAGCTGCCGTCGAACGGATGCTCGTTGACCGGCAGCAGTTCAAGGTGGGTAAAGCCCATCCATTTGGCGTACGGCACCAGCTGGTCGGCAAGCTCCCGGTAGCTGAGCCAAAAGTTGTTATCGGTATGGCGACGCCAGGAGCCAAGGTGTACCTCATAGACGGAGATCGGCGCGTCAAAGCGGTTGGCCTGTTTGCGCTCCTCCGTCTGGACGACCTTCTCCGGCAGGCCGCAAATCAGCGACGCGGTATCCGGGCGCATCTGCGCTTCGAAGGCATACGGGTCGGCTTTGATGCGCAGCTTGCCGTTGGCGTCGATCATCTCGAATTTATAAAGCTGTCCGGGGTGCGCTCCGGGGATAAACAGCTCCCAGATGCCGGTTTCCCGGCGCAGGCGCATCGGGTGGCGGCGACCGTCCCAGTAGTTGAACTGGCCGACAACGGAGACGCGCTGGGCGTTAGGCGCCCACACGGAGAATCGCGTGCCGGTAATGCCGTCCATGGTATCGGCATGGGCACCCAGCGTTTCATAAGGGCGAAGATGCGTTCCTTCGGAGAGCAGCCAGGCGTCCATCTCTTTAAGCAGAGGGCCAAAGCTGTAAGGATCGTCAATCAGGTTTTGCTGACCGTGCCAGAGAACGGCGAGCTGATAGCGAAAAGGATTTTTACGGCGGGGCATTACGCCCGAGAAGAAGCCACGGGAATCGAGGCATTCAAGATTACCGACCTTGCGGCCGGTTTTGGGTTCAATCACCCAGACTTCTGTGGCATCCGGTAACAGTGCCCGAACTTCAAGGCCATCCTCAGTTTGATGCATCCCAAGCACAGAAAAGGGGTCAGCAAAATGACCCGCAATAAGCGCATTAATCACGTCTCTATCCACACGATCGGACATGGTATTCATCCTGTTTTTTATGTCGTCCTTTTTAAGCGCTCCGGGACGACTTTTAATGTGACCTGAACGGGACAGCACAAAAATGTGCATCCATTCTGCTCCGTTCGAACCTCAGGTAAGAAATGACTCTTCCTTAAAGCATAGCCAACGCTCTAGATGACTCCTGATAAAAAATAAGACATACGCGTGTTACTCCATGTAGTACGCAAAAAAAAGGGGTGAAAATCACCCCCGGTAGTTAACAAATTATTACGCCAGCTGGCGCAGCATGCGGCGCAGCGGCTCGGCGGCGCCCCACAGGAGCTGGTCGCCGACGGTGAACGCGGAGAGGTACTCCGGCCCCATGTTCAGCTTGCGCAGACGGCCAACCGGCGTGGTCAGCGTGCCGGTAACGGCAGCCGGGGTCAGCTCGCGCATGGTGATATCGCGATCGTTTGGCACCACTTTCGCCCACGGGTTGTGCGCGGCCAGCAGCTCTTCCACGGTCGGAATAGACACATCTTTTTTCAGTTTAATGGTGAAGGCCTGGCTGTGGCAGCGCAGCGCGCCGATACGCACGCACAGACCGTCAACCGGAATGGTGTTCGCGGTCGCGAGGATTTTATTGGTCTCAGCCTGGCCCTTCCACTCTTCGCGGGTCTGGCCGTTATCCAGCTGTTTGTCGATCCATGGGATCAGACCACCGGCCAGCGGTACGCCGAAGTTGTCCACCGGCAGCTCGCCGCTGCGGGTCAGCTGAGTGACCTTACGTTCGATATCAAGGATCGCGGACGCCGGGTTTGCCAGCTCGGTCGCGACGCTTTGGTGCAGCTGGCCCATCTGGGTCAGCAGCTCGCGCATATGACGCGCGCCGCCGCCGGACGCGGCCTGGTAGGTCGCCACGGAGACCCACTCCACCAGATCCTGCGCGAACAGGCCGCCTAGGGACATCAGCATCAGGCTGACGGTGCAGTTACCGCCGACAAAGGTTTTCACGCCGTTGTTCAGGCCGTCGGTGATGACGCCCTGGTTCACCGGGTCAAGAATAATGATGGCATCGTCTTTCATACGCAGCGAAGAGGCCGCGTCAATCCAGTAGCCCTGCCAGCCGCTTTCACGCAGCTTTGGATAGATTTCGTTGGTATAATCGCCGCCCTGGCACGTCACAATAATGTCGAGTGCCTTCAGCGCTTCCAGATCGTAAGCATCCTGCAACGTGCCTGTGGTACCACCAAAGGACGGAGCAGCCTGGCCGAGCTGGGAAGTGGAGAAGAAGACCGGGCGGATAGCGTCGAAATCGCGCTCTTCAACCATGCGTTGCATGAGTACAGAGCCGACCATACCGCGCCAGCCGATAAAACCAACGTTTTTCATAGCATTTTTTTCCTGCTGAGGGTGTGTGCTGATTGTGCAAGCCAGTATTGAACTGGGATATGCTTCACATTACAAAATGCTGCCAAAGTCGCAAGCGAAATTAATCGATGATTGCCCGGCAATCAGAAAAAGCGCTAATCATCGGAATAACACTACTAAGTATCAGGGATAATTTAAAGATGAGTGAAATCATTTCCGCGGCGGTTTTATTGATCCTGATTATGGATCCACTGGGAAACCTGCCTATCTTCATGTCGGTGCTGAAGCACACCGAGCCGAAGCGCCGCCGGGCGATCATGATCCGCGAGCTGCTCATCGCCCTGCTGGTGATGTTTATCTTCCTCTTTGCCGGTGAAAAAATTCTCGCGTTCCTGAACCTGCGCGCCGAAACCGTGTCGATTTCCGGCGGGATTATTCTGTTCCTGATTGCCATTAAGATGATTTTCCCAAGCGCGGAAGGCAGCAGCAGCGGCCTGCCCGCGGGTGAAGAGCCGTTTATCGTGCCGCTGGCGATTCCACTCGTCGCCGGGCCGACCATTCTGGCGACGCTGATGCTGCTGTCGCATCAGTATCCGAACCAGATGAGCCATCTGGTGATTGCCCTGCTGATCGCCTGGGGCGGGACGTTTATCATCCTGCTGCAGTCGTCGCTGTTCCTGCGCCTGCTGGGTGAGAAAGGAGTGAACGCGCTGGAGCGCCTGATGGGGCTGATTCTGGTGATGATGGCAACGCAGATGTTCCTGGACGGGATCCGCGCGTGGATGAAAGGCTAGGCAAACGCAAAACGGCAATCAAAGATTGCCGTTTTTAGTGTTTGCCCCCTCTCCCCGTGGGAGAGGGGCGGGGTGAGGGCATCAGGCCGCAGAGGACAGCCCATCTAACCCTTACGAATCAAATACCGGTACGGCAGCGCCTCGGTCTGCTGTGCCACCAGCTCATGCTCCATAAAGGTACAAAAGCCGGGAATATCGCGGGTCGTGGCCGGGTCGTCGGCAATAATCAGCAGCGTTTCACCGGTCTGCATGTTGCGCACGGTCTTACGTACCATCATTACCGGTTCCGGGCAGCGAAGGCCCTGGGCATCAAGAGTGTGGTCTGGGCTGGAAAACAGGTCGGTCATGGTCTTCTCGGTCTGGTAAAAACGGCTGTAGTTTACGCCCGGTTGCGATCAATGCAAACCAGGTTAACGATTGCGTAAAAACTAACCATTGCAATGTCCTGACAAAGCAGTATCATGCTGCGGTTTTTATTGGGTTCCCTCACCCCAACGTATAAAAAGGTCACAATATGACGTCGTTTTCTGAATCACAGCGCGTAAAAGCGTTGTTCTGGCTTTCGCTTTTCCATTTGCTGGTGATCACCTCCAGCAACTATCTGGTGCAGCTCCCGATCTCCATCTTTGGTTTTCATACCACCTGGGGCGCATTCAGCTTCCCGTTTATTTTCCTCGCGACGGATTTGACCGTGCGTATCTTTGGCGCACCGCTGGCTCGCCGTATTATTTTTTCGGTCATGCTCCCGGCGCTCTTCATCTCGTACGTGGTTTCGTCACTATTTTATATGGGAAGCTGGCAGGGCTTTGAGGCATTAACCCACTTCAACCTGTTTGTTGCCCGTATCGCCGCGGCAAGCTTTATGGCCTACGCGCTGGGGCAGATCCTCGACGTGCATGTGTTTAACCGCCTGCGTCAGAATCATCGCTGGTGGATGGCGCCAACCGCCTCCACGCTGTTCGGTAACGTGAGCGATACGCTGGCCTTCTTCTTCATCGCCTTCTGGCGCAGCCCGGATGCGTTCATGGCCGAACACTGGATGGAAATCGCGCTGGTGGACTACTGCTTCAAGGTCCTCATCAGCATTGTGTTCTTCCTGCCGATGTACGGCGTGCTGCTCAATATGCTGCTGAAAAGGCTGGCAGATAAATCTGAAATCACGGCATTGCAGGCTGGTTAAGGGTTCGCTTTATCAGTTGTGATAAGATGAGCGAATGAGCCGTTATGGCCGTTTATCGAAAGGAAGAAGTCAATGCGCAATCTGGTTAAATATGTCGGGATTAGCCTGCTGGTTGTGGGTCTTGCAGCCTGTGATAACAGCGACACGAAAACGCCTGCTCAGGGCGCATCCGCAGAGAGCAACGCGACCGGCCAGCCGGTGAATCTGATGGATGGCAAACTCAGCTTCTCTCTGCCAGCCGATATGACCGATCAGAGCGGCAAGCTGGGCACCCAGGCGAATAACATGCACGTTTACTCCGACGCAACCGGGCAGAAAGCGGTCATTGTGATTGTGGGCGACGACACCAGCGAAGACCTGTCCGTCCTGTCCAAACGTCTGGAAGATCAGCAGCGCGGCCGCGATCCTCAGCTGCAGGTCGTGACCAATAAATCCATCGAGCTGAAAGGCCACACGCTGCAACAGCTCGACAGCATAATCTCCGCAAAAGGCCAGACCGCCTACTCTTCTGTGGTGCTGGGCAAGGTTGATAACAAACTGCTGACCCTGCAGATCACTCTGCCAGCGGAAGATCAGCAGAAAGCGCAGACGGCTGCTGAAAACATCATTAACACCATCGTGATCCAGTAACGCTTCACGACGATGACGTGGCCTCCGGTGCCTGCACCGGGGGCCATTTTTTTAGCCGCCACGTCAGCAGCAGCGCAATCACCACCAGGCCCGCCGCGGCAAGATAGATTACCGGAACCCCTGCCCAGGCCATCACCAGCCCCGCCAGCGGGCCGGTAATGCCTAAAGACATATCCATAAACACCGTATAGGTCGCCAGCGCCGCCCCCTGATTCTGCTGCGGCACGGCTTTTACCGCCACCACGCCCAGCGCCGGGAAGACCAGGGAAAAGCCAGCCCCCGCGAGGAACACGCCCACTTTCGCGACCCAGGGCACCATCGCAATTCCGGTCAGCAGCAGCCCGACTATCTCTATCGCAAAGCAGATCATCGCCACATTCAGCCCGCCAAGACGGTTGATGCCGTTAGGGAAAAGCAGGCGGGCGCCAACAAACGCACAGCTGAACAGGGTTAACGCAAAGGCTGCGCCGTCCCAGCCTTTGGCGTCGTAGAACAGGGTAATGAAGGTCGCAATCACGCCGAAGCCGGTGGTCGCCAGCGCCAGGGCCATACCGTACGGCCAGACGCGCCCCAGCACCGCCCGAAACGGCAGCGGCTTGCCCTTGCTGGCCTTCACTTTCGGGCGCGGCAGCGCAAAGAGGATTGCCAGCAGCGCGACCGCCATAATGGTGATGGAAAGCCCATACAGCCCGCCAAGCGCATAGCAGGCCACGCCGAGCGGCGCCCCGAGCGCCATCGCACCGTAGGTGACAATCCCGTTCCAGGAGATCACCCGGCCAATGTGCGGCGCGCCTACCACCCCCACGCCCCACAGCGTCGAGCCGGTTCCCGCCAGACTTTGCCCGATGCCAAGAATGACGCGGCCCAGGCAGAGCAGCGCCAGGCTGACCAGCGGCCAGTGGCCGGTTGCGGCAGCCAGCAGGTAGCTCAGGCCACTGAGGAAACAGCCGCACAGTCCCACCACCACGATGCTTTTTGGACCGAACGCGTCCGCGTAGCGCCCGGCATGCGGGCGGCTGAGGAGCGTGGCGAAATATTGCAGGCTAATCACCAGCCCCGCCCAGAAGGCGCTGAAGCCCATCACGTCATGGACATAGCCCGGCAGGACCGCCAGCGGCAGGCCAATGGTCAGATAGCTGGCAAAGTTGAAAATCACAACGGAAACGATGCGCAGATTGAGGCGCAGTCCGCTCAGTGCCGGTTCAGCGGCAGGTTCGGGCATGGGGTTCTACCTGGATTTTTTACAACAGTGTTTCACTATTACCACGGCGCAATAAGAAAATCAGCCCCGACTTTCAGATTAACGGTGCCAGACGAAGCGAAGCCCGGGCACTACACTTATCGGGTCATCATATTAAGGAACACGCATGATCGCTAACCCGTCCGACAAAGCAGGACTCCACATCTTATTAAAACTCGCCTGTCTGGTGGTTATCCTTGCGGGTATCCATGCTGCCGCTGACATTATTGTTCAGCTCCTGCTGGCGCTCTTTTTTGCCATCGTGCTTAATCCTCTGGTCACCTGGTTTTTACGCCGGGGCGTCAGCCGTCCGGTAGCCATCACCATCGTGGTTATTGTCATGCTGATTGGCCTGACGGCGCTCTTCGGCGTGCTGGCGGCATCGCTGAGCGAATTCTCCACCATGCTGCCGCAGTACAACAAAGAGCTGACGCGTAAAATTGTCGCGCTGCAGGAGATGGTGCCCTTCCTCAATCTGCATATCTCACCCGAACGGATGCTGCGCAGGATGGACTCCGAGAAGGTCATGACCTACGCCACCACCCTGATGACGGGGCTTTCCGGCGCGATGGCCAGCATTCTGCTGCTGGTCATGACCGTTGTGTTTATGCTGTTCGAAGTCCGCCACGTCCCCTATAAGCTGCGCTTTGCGCTGAACAATCCGCAAATTCACATTGCCGGGCTACACCGGGCCCTGAAGGGCGTCTCCAAATATCTGGCGCTGAAAACGCTCCTGAGCGTATGGACCGGGGTGATTGTCTGGCTGGGGCTGATGCTGATGGACGTGCAGTTCGCGCTGATGTGGGGCGTGCTGGCCTTTCTGCTGAACTACGTGCCCAATATTGGCGCGGTGCTTTCCGCCGTGCCGCCGATGATTCAGGCGTTTCTGTTTAACGGTTTCTACGAATGCATGCTGGTCGGCGCGCTGTTCCTCGTCGTGCATATGGTGCTGGGCAATATTCTTGAACCGCGCATGATGGGACACCGTCTGGGCATGTCGACGCTGGTGGTCTTTTTATCCTTACTGGTTTGGGGATGGCTGCTTGGCCCGGTCGGTATGCTGCTGTCGGTTCCTCTGACCAGCGTATGTAAAATCTGGATGGAAACCACCAAAGGCGGCAGCAAGCTGGCGATCCTGCTCGGGCCGGGGAGGCCGAAAAGCCGGTTACCCGGCTAACCGACCTACCTGTACAGGTAGGTTTAAACCGTCAGTAATACACCGTAAATTACCGCGTCCCTAATCCGTCGCGGTATTTTTATTTGCGTTAAGGCGATACTCATTCTGTTTTTAATTACGCCGCGCGCATTACGTTCAAACGCAATTCATGATTTAACGCAAATTATAAAAAATGAAATTCTTATTTATTTTCCATGTTATTATGCCCGTCTTCGCGTCAACGTAATGTAAACATTAATATTGATTAAAAAACACACCCAGCGATAACAAAAAGCCGGATGAATATTATTTGTAAAAAACACTACCTTTAATTGTTATTATTGATATGGAGTTGTTGATGAAAAAGATCGTTAAATGGTGTGCTGCTGCCGTATTCGTTGGCGCACTGGCAGGCTGTGCGCGTACCGCCCCAATTGCTCAGGTTCACTCTATTGTAAGCGCGGGCCATACTGCCGATCAGGTAAAAACGGCAATTTTGAAAGCAGGCCAAAAACGCGACTGGATCATGACGGAAACCGGCCCGGGAATGATTAAGGGGCGTCTGCAGTCACGCGATCACTCCGTCCAGGTAAGTATTCCGTACACGGCCACAAGCTATTCAATCAACTATGAAAACAGCCTTAACCTGAAAGCGGCAGACGGTAAAATTCACAAAAATTATAACCGTTGGGTAAATAACCTCGACCACGATATTCAGCTGAACCTCTCCGCTGGCGCCGCGCTGTAATATTTTTCTAAAGTCGGGCCGCGTATGGCCCGATAACCTCTCTTTATTAGCCTCAAAGGTTACGCAGGAATGTACGAAAAGGACACACTCAGCGCACTGGATGCCATTACCGAAGCGCAGCGCATCGCCTTTGCCCCGATGTTATTCCAGACTGCGCTTTGTCTGCGTAACTCAGGCGTTCTCGCCTGGCTCGATAAACAAGGTAAAGAGGGGGCAAGCCTCGAGGAAATAACCGAACACAGCACGCTCGGCAGCTATGGCGTCAGCGTACTGCTGGATATGGGATTAAGCGGTCGAATTGTTACCCAACAGAATGGACGTTATTTCCTGGCGAAAGTGGGCCATTTTTTACTGCATGACGAAATGACCCGCGTAAATATGGATTTCACCCAGGATGTTTGTTACCAGGGGCTATTTCACCTGGCGGACGCCCTTCAGGAGGAAAAACCTGCCGGATTAGCCGTGTTTGGCAACTGGCCAACCATCTACCCGGCGTTATCCCAATTACCTGCTCCGGCGAAAGAGAGCTGGTTCGCCTTCGATCATTACTATTCTGACGCCGCTTTTGACGCTGCGTTGCCATATATATTCGCAAGCTCGCCGACAAAATTGTACGATGTGGGCGGAAATACGGGTAAATGGTCGTTACGCTGCTGCCGCTATGACGAAAATGTTGCCGTGACGATCCTCGATCTGCCGCAGCAGATAGCGCTGGCGCAGGAAAACATCGCAAAAGCAGGTTTTTCTCATCGTATTGCATTCCATGCTGTCGATATGCTTAGCCCAGCAACATTGCCGGGTGACGCCGACGTCTGGTGGATGAGCCAGTTCCTGGATTGTTTCTCTCCGGATCAGATTGTCGCCATGCTGACGCGCGTCGCGCAGGCCATGAAGCCAGGCGCACGTTTGTGCATCATGGAGCTTTTCTGGGATGCTCAGAAATTTGAAGCAGCCTCTTTCAGCCTGAATGCCACCTCGCTCTATTTCACCTGTATGGCGAATGGCAATAGCCGGTTTTACAGCGTAGAGAAGTTCTATCGCTACCTGGAGAGCGCAGGTTTCAGCGTTGAACAGCGGCTGGACAACCTTGGGGTCGGTCATACCCTGCTGATATGCACCAAACGTGAACAATAGAGCAGCTTAGCTGCCGGGTGGCCCAGTCTGCCCTTTGAATACGGTTTTTTTCGCGGACGCGCGTAGATGAAATTTTCACTGAACATTATCGACTGGCAGGCGAGAGCGCCAGGACTCAGCGATGCCACAGAGTGGCAGGCATGGTCGCGCCTGCAGCTGGCCGTTGACCCAGCGGCCCCGCTTCCCCGCCTGACCGCTTTACCCATGATGACCGCGCGCCGCCTCAATTCAGGCAGTAAGCTGGCGGTGGATATTGGTCTGGCCATGCTGCAAAACCACGCCATTGATGCCGTCGTCTATTCCAGCCGCCACGGCGAGCTGGAGCGCAACTACCGTATTCTGCATGCTCTGGCGACCGGGCAGTCCGTTTCACCCACCGACTTCGCGATGTCCGTGCACAATTCCGCGGTGGGCAATCTCACGATCACCGCACGCCAGGCCATCGTCTCGTCATCCATTTCTGCCGGGCTGGACACCTTCCAGCAGGCTTTATGCGAAGTGCTGAGCCTGCTGCATGCGGGCTATTCCCGCGTCCTGCTGGTCGACTTTGACGGCGCGCTGCCGGAATTTTACCATCCGGCGCTACCGCCGCACATGCCCACCTGGCCCTACGCGCTGGCGCTGGTGATTGAATCCGGCAACGGATTGCAGTGTGAAACCCGCAGCGGCAGCACGGGTGAAGAACCCGCCCTGCCGCAAAGCCTGATGTTCCTGCAGCGCTATCTCAGCGAGGAACGTCAGTTTGCGGTGCCCGGCGAACGTTTGCTGTGGCAATGGACGCGCGCATGAACCGCCTGGCTGCCCGTATCAACTGGTTATGGCGTCTGGTGATGACCGGCTTCTGCTTCGCGCTGTTTGGCGTGGGCGGGCTGCTGCTGTCGTTGGTCTGGTTCAACCTGCTGCTGATCGTCCAGCGCGACCGCGCCAGCCGTCGCCGCCTGGCGCGTCGCAGCATTGCGGCCAGCTTCCGCTTCTTCCTGACCGTGGCGCGCGGCCTCGGCGTACTGGACTATCGCATTCACAATCTTGACGCGCTGCGCAGCGATCGGGGTTGTCTGGTGGTGGCTAACCACCCCACGTTAATTGACTACGTGATTCTGGCGTCGGTGATGCCCGAAACCGACTGCCTGGTGAAAAGCGCGCTGCTGCGCAACCCCTTTGTCAGCGGCGTTATCCGCGCGGCGGATTATCTGATTAACAGTGAAGCCGAGCCCCTGCTCGCGGCCAGCCAGCAGCGTCTGGCTCAGGGCGACACGCTGTTAATCTTCCCGGAAGGCACGCGTACCCGGTTTGGCGAGGCTATCTCCCTCCAGCGCGGCGCGGCAAATATCGCCGTGCGCTGTAACAGCGATCTGCGGGTGGTGCTGATCCACTGTAGCGAACACCTGCTGGATAAAAAAAGTCACTGGTATGATGTACCGCCAGAAAAACCTGTTTTCACCGTGGATGTCCGCGACCGCGTGAACATCGACGAATTTTACGATGCAAATGAACAAGAACCGGCGCTGGCGGCAAGGCAGTTAAACCGGCATCTGCAGCATCGATTAACATCAGGCCTTCAATCTTTGTCAGGAATTAATGATGCAAGCGCTTTATCTTGAAATTAAGAATCTCATTATCACCACGCTGAATCTGGACGAGCTTACCGCAGAGGATATTGATACCGATGCCGCGCTGTTTGGCGATGGGCTGGGTCTGGACTCCATTGACGCGCTGGAACTGGGTCTGGCGGTAAAAAACCAGTATGGCGTGGTGCTTTCTGCCGAAAGCGAAGAGATGCGCCAGCACTTCTTTTCCGTCGCCACGCTGGCGTCCTTTATCAACGCTCAACGCGCCTGAGATGTGAACGATGACTGAACAAGAAACCATTTATCAGGAAGTCTGCGGCCTTCTGACCAAGCTCTTTGAAATCGACCCGCAGGACATTACGCCCGAAGCCCGTCTTTACGAAGACCTGGAGCTGGACAGCATTGACGCGGTGGACATGATTGTTCATCTGCAGAAGAAAACGGGCAAGAAAATCAAGCCGGAAACCTTCAAGTCGGTTCGTACCGTTCAGGATGTGGTAGACGCCGTCGAACAGCTTCTGCGCGAAGAGTAAGACGTCGTGCGTGGTGGACGGACGTTCCCGGTCATCCCACTGCTGACGGGGCTGATGCTGCTGGCGTGGCCCTTCCTGATTGGATTTGGGCTGACGCACAACAGCCTGCAGTGGCTGTTGCCGGTGATGGCGCTGGTATTGCTGCTGCGGCTGCGCCAGGCGCGACGGAACGCTGGCCCGATGCGGTATGTGGTGCAGTGCGTGGCGCTCGCGGGCATTGCGCTCTGCGCGGCAAGCTACCTGCTGAAAACCCACCAGTGGCTGCTGTTCTACCCGGTGGTCGTCAACCTTGTGATGCTGGCCGTGTTCGGCGGTTCGCTGTGGACCGCGATGCCGCTGGTCGAACGACTGGCGCGCCTGCGCGAGCCAAATCTGCCCCCGGAGGGCGTGCGCTATACCCGCAAGGTGACCCTCGTCTGGTGCGGCTTTTTCATCGGAAACGGCGCGATGGCGCTGTTCACCGTGCTCCACGGCGACATGCATCTGTGGACGCTGTGGAACGGTATGGTGGCTTATATCCTGATGGGAACGCTGATGGCAACCGAGTGGCTGGTGCGCCAGCGGGTGATAAAAAAAGAGATGCACAATGACTAGTCCCCTTCCGCTGGGCCAGTGGTTAAACGCGCCCCGCCCTGACGACATGCCCGTTGCCTGGCTTGACGATCGTACCTGGACGCTGGGCCAGCTGCGCCACGACGTGACCCTGCTGGTCGACACCCTGCGTCAGCAGGAAGGCGAGCGCTGGGCGCTGTGCTTTGAAAACAGCTACCTGTTTATCGTTGCGCTGCTGGCCTCGCTGCATGCCGGTAAAACGCCGGTCATCCCCGGCCATAGCCGCGTCTCGCAGCTTGAAGAACAGCAGGCGTTGTTTAGCGGCGTTCTGAGCGATCGCTCTCTCGATTTCCATGGCAAGCTGATTGTGGTGGCCTCCAGCCATCAGACCGCTCGCCGCTGGGCGCCCCTGCCGGCCATTGACGAAAGCCGCTTCGTTGAACTGTTCACCTCCGGCTCAACGGGTACCCCGCGCCGGGTGATTAAGCACATCGTCAGCCTGGATCGCGAAGCCCGTCTGCTGGCTGACCGCTTCGGCGAGCGGCTGACCGGCTGTAGCGTTGTCGCCTCGGTCGTACCGCAACATCTGTACGGCCTGACCTTCCGCATCGTCTTGCCGATGGCGCTGGGCCTCCCGCTGCATGCCGCGATGCTCTACTACGCCGAGCAGCTGGCCGCCCTTCCTCATGACCGGCATTACCTGTTCATCAGCAGCCCGGCGTTCCTGAAGCGCCTGGATACGGAGCTGCCCGCGCCGCCCGTCAGAATGCTGATTTCAGCAGGGGGCATGCTGCCGTGGTGTGACGTCGCCACCACCGCTGGCTGGCTTAACATCTGCCCGGATGAAATTTATGGCAGCACCGAAACCGGCATCCTCGCCTGGCGCCATCGCCAGCAGGATAACGTCCCGTGGCTGGCCTTCCCCGGCGTTATCTTCCATCAGGAAGATGACGCCTGTCGCGTCACGTCGCCACTGATCCACGAGGCTGAAGGACTCCAGCTGGACGATATCCTGCACTTCGACAGCGAGGGGCTGTTCAGCATCGCCGGTCGTCGCGGGCGGGTGGTCAAAATTGAAGAAAAGCGCATCTCGCTTAACGAGATCGAACGTCGCCTGCTGGAGCTCGACGGCATTTGCGAAGCGGCTGCGCTACCGGTCACGCGCGGAGGCCGTCAGGGGATTGGCGCACTGCTGGTGCTGGACGAAGCGGTTCGCCAGCGCGGCTATATGCAGGATAAAAAAGCGCAGGAGTTCGCCTGGCGTCGCGCCCTGCTGCCGTGGCTTGAGCCGGTCGCCGTTCCGCGCTACTGGCGCATTGTCGATGAAATGCCGGTAAACAGTATGAACAAGCGTGTCTATGCGCAGCTAGAGGAGTTATTTCATGAAAATTCATGAAATTGAGCGCCACCAGACACAGCCGGAGAAGCTGGAAATCATTTTGCATCTCGACGCGGCGCTGTTCTGGTTTCAGGGCCATTTTGCCGTACAGCCGCTGCTGCCCGGCGTTGCGCAGCTTGACTGGGTGATGCACTACGCCACGACGTTACTGGCGCCGGGCTACCGCTTTCACAGCATTCAAAACGTGAAGTTCCAGGCGCCTCTGCTGCCGGAAACCACGGTGACGCTGGTGCTTGAGTGGCATGCCGAACGTCAGATGCTGACCTTCAGCTACCAGCGTCACGCCGGGGCGGAGCGCCATACCGCCAGCAGCGGGAAAATTCGGCTATGTCAGTAACCTTCCGCCCCTGCGTGCTGATCCCGTGCTACAACCACGGCGCCATGATCGCCCGCGTGCTGTCGCGTCTCGCACCGTTCGGCCTGCCGTGCCTGGTGGTGGATGACGGCAGCGAAGCGAGCACCCGTCAGGAGCTCGAGCGCCTGGCGGCGGAGCAGCCGCAGGTAACGCTGGTCCGCCTGGCGCAAAACGCCGGAAAAGGTGCCGCGGTCATCAGGGGGCTGGAGGAGTGCGCGCGCGCGGGCTATACCCACGCCGTGCAGGTGGACGCGGACGGTCAGCACGCCATCGAAGATATTCCCAAACTGCTGGCGCTGGCGGAGTGCCACCCGGACGCGCTGATCTCCGGCCAGCCCATTTATGATGATTCCATTCCGCGCTCGCGGCTCTACGGGCGCTGGGTAACCCACGTCTGGGTGTGGATTGAGACCTTATCCCTGCAGCTTAAAGACAGCATGTGCGGCTTTCGAGTCTACCCGGTCTCGCCCACGCTGCGCCTGGCAGCGCGTGAAACGCTCGGCAAACGGATGGACTTTGACACCGAAGTGATGGTCCGTCTCTACTGGCAGGGCAACGCCAGCGTCTTTCTGCCCACCCGCGTTACCTACCCGCAGGACGGGTTGTCCCACTTCGACGCGTTAAAAGATAACGTGCGGATCTCCCTGATGCATACCCGGCTGTTCTTCGGCATGCTGCCCCGCATGCCCGGCCTGCTTTTTCGTCGACGCCGCCAGCACTGGGCGCAGCAGGACGAGGTCAAGGGCCTGTGGGGCATGCGCCTGATGCTGCGCGTCTGGAAGCTGATGGGCCGCCGGGCCTTTACCGTGCTGCTGTGGCCGGTCATCGGCGTGTACTGGCTTATCGCACGTCCGGCGCGGCTGGCCTCGCGGCAGTGGATTGAGAGAGTGAAGCACGAGCTGCGTCAGCGGAACATACCCGTTCCCCCGCGGCTCAACAGCTTTTTCCATTTCATGCGCTTCGGCAACGCGATGCTGGATAAAGTCGCCAGCTGGCGCGGTGAGCTGCAGTTTGATCGCGACGTGGTCTTTGCCCCCGGCGCGAGCGAAACGCTTAATATCGCGGCGCCGCAGGGCAAGCTGCTGCTGGCCTCGCATCTTGGCGACGTAGAGGCCTGCCGTGCGCTGGCCCAGCTGGACGGCAGCAAAACTATCACCGCCCTGGTCTTCAGCGAAAACGCCCGGCGCTTTAAGCAAATCATGAGCGAAATGGCGCCCCAGGCGGGCGTGAATTTGATGTCGGTCACCGACATCGGCCCGGACACCGCGATTGCCATCAAAGAGAAGCTTGAGCGGGGAGAATGGGTCGCCATTGTGGGCGACCGCATCGCGGTGAATCCGCAGCGTGGCGGCGAGTGGCGCGTGATCTGGAGTCCGTTCATGGGCCAGCCAGCGCCGTTCCCACAGGGGCCGTTTATCCTGGCCTCCATCCTGCGCTGCCCGGTGGTGCTGATTTTTGCCCTGCGCCAGCAGGGTAAGCTCGTCCTGCACAGCGAACCGTTTGCCGACCCGCTGCACCTGCCGCGCGGCGAACGCCAGCAGGCGCTGCAGGAGACCGTCGATCGCTACGCGCAGCGGCTGGAGCATTACGCCCTCCTGTCGCCGCTCGACTGGTTTAATTTTTTCGATTTCTGGCATCTGCCAGAGTCCAGAGAGAAGGAGTAAAGGGTGCTGACCGATCCCCGCTTTACGACTGAAGTTGAGATCACCGTTCCGTTCCACGACGTCGATATGATGGGCGTGGTCTGGCACGGTAACTATTTCCGCTACTTTGAGATCGCCCGCGAGGCGCTGCTCAATCAGTTTGACTATGGCTATCGCCAGATGAAGGCCTCCGGCTACGTCTGGCCCGTCGTCGATACCCGGGTGAAATACCGCGATGCGGTGACCTTTGAGCAGCGTATTCGCGTCCGCGCGCACGTTGAAGAGTATGAAAACCGCCTGCGCATAGCCTATCAAATTTTCGATGCGCAGACCGGCAAACGCACCACCACCGGCTACACCATCCAGGTAGCGGTGGAAGAAGCCACCCGCGAAATGTGCTTTGTGAGCCCGGCAATACTGTTTGAACGAATGGGAGTGACGCCATGAAATGGTGGCCTTTGCTGGCGCTTCTCGTCAGCCCGCTGGTCAGCGCCGTGACGCTGGATGAACTGCAGCAGCGCTTCACCGGGCAGCCCGTCGTGCGCGCGCACTTCGAACAGGTTCGCACCATAAAAGATATGCCGCAGCCGCTGCGCTCGCAGGGCGAGATGCTGATCGCCCGCGACAGCGGCCTGCTGTGGGATCAAAAAGCGCCGTTTCCGATGACGCTCCTGCTGGACGACATGCGGATGGTTCAGGCCATTAACGGCCAGCCGCCGCAGACCGTCACCGCCGACAATAATCCGCAGATGTTCCAGTTCAACCATCTTCTGCGGGCCCTGTTCCAGGCCGACCGCAGGGTGCTTGAAGAGAACTTCCGCATCGATTTTAAAGACCTGGGCGCCGGCCGCTGGTCGCTGGTGCTTACGCCAAAAACGACGCCGCTGGACAAGATTTTCGCCACCCTCGATCTGGGCGGCGCGACCTATCTGGAGACGATTCGCCTCAACGATAAACAGGGCGACCGTACCGATATCGCCCTTTCACGCCACCAACTGACGCCCGCCAGCCTGACCGATGACGAACGCCAACGCTTTGCCGCACCGTAAATCCCTGCGCCCGGCGCTGCTGTGGGCCACGCTATGCCTGATTCTGCTGGGCGTGCTGTTGTCGCTGCTGCCCGGCGCGCGTCTGAACAGCAGCGTGCTGGCCATGCTGCCGAAGCAGACGCTGGGGGCGATCCCGCCGGCGCTCAACGACGGGTTTATGCAGCGTCTCGACCGCCAGCTGGTCTGGCTGGTCAGCCCCGGCAAAGAGCCCGATCCGCGCGTGGCGCAGCAGTGGCTGGCGTTGCTGCAAAGCAGCGATTCGCTCAGCGAGGTCAAAGGCCCGATGGACGCCGCCGGGCAAAAAGCCTGGGGAGAGTTCTTCTGGCAGCACCGAAATGGCCTGATCGATCCCGCCACCCGCGCCCGCCTGCAAAACGGCGGAGAAGCGCAGGCGCAGTGGATTTTATCTCAGCTCTATTCGGCCTTCTCCGGCGTCAGCGGCAAAGAGCTGCAAAACGATCCCCTGATGCTGATGCGCGGCTCGCAGCTCGCTCTGGCGCAAAACGGCCAGAAGCTGCGGCTGATGGACGGCTGGCTGGTCACACAGGATGAGGCGGGAAACTACTGGTATCTGCTGCACGGCGAGCTGGCGGGCTCGTCATTTGATATGCAGCAGACCCACCGGCTGGTGACGACGCTTAACGCGCTGCAGGATAGGCTAAAAGCGCGTTACCCCCAGGCGCAGCTGCTTTCGCGCGGGACCGTGTTCTACAGCGATTACGCCAGCCAGCAGGCCAAACGCGACGTCTCGACGCTGGGCATCGCCACCCTGCTCGGCGTGTTCCTGCTCATCGTCGCGGTGTTCCGCTCTCTGCGCCCGCTGCTGCTGAGCGTGCTCTCCATTGCCATCGGCGCGCTGGCGGGCACGGTGGTGACGCTGCTGCTCTTTGGCGAACTGCACCTGATGACGCTGGTGATGAGCATGAGCATCATCGGTATTTCAGCCGACTACACGCTCTACTACCTGACCGAACGGATGGTGCACGGCGCGGAGCACTCCCCCTGGCAAAGCCTGGCCAAAGTACGCAATGCGCTGCTGCTGGCGCTGCTGACGACCGTCGCCGCCTACCTGATTATGATGCTGGCCCCCTTCCCCGGGATCCGCCAGATGGCGGTGTTCGCCGCCGTGGGGCTGAGCGCCTCCTGCCTGACGGTGATTTTCTGGCATCCGTGGCTGTGCCGGGGATTACCGGTGCGCCCGGTTCCGCTGATGGTTATCATGCTGCGCTGGCTGGCCGCGTGGCGACGCAATAAAAAACTGTCCGTGGGTTTGCCCGTCGCGCTGGCGCTGCTCTCCGCCGTGGGGATGAGCACCCTGAGGGTGGACGACGACATCGCCCAGCTGCAGGCCCTGCCGAAAGATATTCTGGCGCAGGAGAAGGCCATTACCGCCCTGACCGGACAGAGCGTCGATCAGAAATGGTTTGTGGTTCATGGCGCCTCGCCTCAGCAAACGCTGGAGCGGCTGGAAGCCTTTACCCCGGCGCTGGCACAGGCGCAGAAAGCCGGAGAGATCGCCCGCTGGCGTACGCTGCCGCTGAACTCGCTGGCGCGCCAGAAAAGCGATCTGAAGCTGCTGCGCGAGGCTGCCCCTGCGGTAACGAACGTGATGAAAAGCGCCGGGCTCAACGCCGTATCTCCAAACCTCGACGCCATGCCGGTCAGCGTGGACGCGTGGCTTGAAAGCCCGGCCAGCGAAGGCTGGCGTCTGCTCTGGCTGACCCTGCCCAACGGGGAAAGCGGCGTGCTGGTGCCGGTGGACGGCGCGAAAAACAGCGCTTACCTCGGTGAACTGGCCGCGCGCCATGACGGCGTCGTCTGGGTCGATCGCAAAGCCAGCTTTGACAGCCTGTTTGCCCTCTACCGCACGCTGCTGACGGGGCTACTGTTTGCCGCGCTGGCAGTGATTGCCTGCGGGGCGATGCTGCGCCTCGGCTGGCGTAAAGGGCTGATAAGCCTGGTGCCGTCCGTGCTGTCGCTGAGCTGCGGCCTGGCGGTGCTGGCCGCAACGGGCCACCCGGTGAATCTGTTCTCACTGCTGGCGCTGGTACTGGTGCTCGGCATTGGCATTAACTACACGCTGTTTTTCAGCAACCCGCGCGGTACGCCGCTGACCTCGATGCTGGCGATTACGCTGGCCATGATGACCACGCTGCTGACGCTGGGCATGCTCGTCTTCAGCGCCACCCAGGCCATCAGCAGCTTTGGCATCGTGCTGGTGAGCGGTATTTTTACCGCCTTCCTGCTGGCTCCGCTGGCGATGCCGGATAAGAAAGAGAGAAAACGTAAATGAACGCTTTTTATCGCGCCGTTGCGCTGGCCGCGGCGCTGCTGCTGGCGGGCTGCAGCCATTCGACCGATACCAAAGAGACGCGGCCTCAAGCCTGGCTCCAGCCGGGCACCAGAGTGACGCTGCCCCCGCCCGGCATCAGCCCGGCGGTAAGCTCCCAGCAGCTGCTGACCGGCAGCTTTAACGGACAAACGCAGTCCCTGCTGGTGATGCTCAACGCGGATGCGCATAAGGTGACGCTGGCCGGGCTTTCTTCCGTGGGCATTCGTCTGTTCCTGGCAACGTACGATGAGACCGGTATTCATACCGAGCAGTCGATCGTCGTGCCGCAGCTGCCGCCCGCCAGCCAGGTGCTGGCCGACGTGATGCTCAGCCACTGGCCGATTAGCGCCTGGCAGCCGCAGTTGCCGAAGGGCTGGACGTTAACGGACAATGGCGATCGGCGCGAGCTGCGTAACGCCAGCGGCAAGCTGGTGACGGAGATTGTCTACCTGCAGCGCAAAGGCAAGCGCGAGCCGATCAGCATCGAGCAACACGTCTTTAAATACCACATCACCATTCAATATCTGGGTGACTGAGATGATTTATATATCCGCTGTTGGCATGGTCAACGCGCTGGGCAACTCGCCTGACGAGATTGCCGCGAACCTGACGGCAGGCGTGGCGCCGGGGATGCACGCCCGGACCGGCTGGTTGCAGGGTTTACCCGAAGCCGTACTGGGCGGCGTGGAAGGCGAGCTTCCACCCATCCCGGACGCTTTCGCCGCACACCGCACCCGCAATAACCAGCTGCTGCTGGCCGCGCTGGCGCAGATTCAGCCCGCCGTTGACGAGGCCATCGCCCGCGTCGGTCGCGACCGCGTGGCCGTGGTGCTGGGGACCAGCACCTCCGGGCTGGACGAAGGCGATGAGCACGTGCGCCACATGGCCCATGGCGAAGCGAGCACGCGCTGGCAGTATCCGCAGCAGGAGCTTGGCGATCCGTCCCGCTTCCTCGCCAACTGGCTTCAGCTCGAAGGCCCGGCCTATACGATCTCCACGGCCTGCTCTTCCAGCGCGCGGGCGATGATCGGCGGCAAACGTCTGATTGAAGCCGGGCTGGTGGACATCGCCATTGTCGGCGGAGCCGATACCCTGAGCCGGATGCCCGTCAACGGCTTTAACAGCCTTGAATCCTTCTCCCCTACGCTCTGCGAGCCGTTTGGTCGCGACCGCCGGGGGATCACCATTGGTGAAGCCGCCGCGCTGATGGTATTGAGCCGGGAGCCCGCGGACGTGGCGCTGCTCGGAACGGGCGAATCCAGCGATGCGTACCATATTTCCGCCCCGCATCCGCAGGGTGAAGGGGCGATAAGGGCTATCGCGCAGGCGCTTAACGAAGCGGATATGCAGCCGCAGGATATCGGCTACATCAACCTGCACGGCACGGCCACGCCGCTCAACGATCAGATTGAATCGCAGGTGGTTCACGATCTCTTCGGGGAAAGCGTGCCGTGCAGCTCAACCAAACACCTTACCGGCCATACGCTGGGCGCCGCCGGCATTACCGAAGCGGCCCTGAGCTGGCTGATTCTGACGCGCGACCTGCCGTTGCCGCCGCAGGACTTCGCCCGCTACGCGCCGGACGACACGCTGGCGCCGTGCGGCCTGCTGCACCAGCGCACCGCTCTGAAAAAGTCGGTCATTTTGTCTAACTCGTTCGCGTTTGGCGGCAATAACGCCAGCATCCTGCTGGGGAGAGCCTCATGAGCTACTTATCACCCGAAGCCTATCTGCCGCACGAGGCGCCGATGATGCTGCTGGGGTCCGTTGAGAACGTTTCGGACGACACGGCGGTCTGCCGCGTGGCGGTCAACGGGCAAAGCGTGCTGACGCCGTTTCTCAACGCCGATGGCGACCTGCCGGGCTGGTACGCGCTCGAGCTGATGGCGCAGACCGTCGGCGTCTGGTCAGGCTGGCATCGCCAGCAGCAGGGGCAGGAACATATCGCGCTGGGCATGGTGCTCGGCGCGCGCGAGCTGGTCTGCGCCAGCGGGCGTTTCGCCGCAGGCCTGACGCTGGACATCACCGTTAAGCTGCTGATGCAGGACGAACGCTTCGGCAGCTTTGAATGCGCGATTTCCGCTAATGAAGAGACGCTGGCCACGGGCCGGGTCAACACCTTCCAGCCGAGCGCAGAAGAATTAACATCGCTTTTTAATCAGGGATCTAACGCATGAGTCGTTCCGTACTGGTCACAGGGGCCAGCAAAGGCATAGGGCGCGCCATCGCTCGTCAGCTTGCCGCCGACGGGTTTACCGTAGGCGTGCATTACCATCGTGATGCCGCAGGCGCGCAGGAGACGCTGGACGCCATCACGCAGGCGGGTGGCAACGGTCGTTTACTCGCCTTTGATGTGGGCAACCGCGAACAGTGCCGCGAGGTGCTGGAGCAGGAGATTGAAGCCCATGGCGCATGGTATGGCGTGGTCAGCAACGCCGGAATTACCCGCGACGGCGCCTTTCCGGCGCTGAGCGAAGACGACTGGGACAGCGTGATCCACACCAATCTCGACAGTTTTTATAACGTCATTCACCCCTGCATTATGCCGATGATTGGCACCCGTAAAGGGGGGCGCATTATCACCTTATCGTCCGTGTCCGGCGTGATGGGCAACCGCGGGCAGGTGAACTACAGCGCGGCCAAAGCGGGCATTATCGGCGCCACTAAAGCGCTGGCGATTGAGCTGGCAAAACGCAAAATCACCGTCAACTGCATTGCCCCGGGCCTGATTGATACCGGCATGATTGAGATGGAAGAGGCCGCGCTGAAGGAAGCCATGTCCATCATCCCAATGAAACGGATGGGCCAGGCTGAGGAGGTCGCCGGGCTGGCAAGCTATCTGATGTCGGATATTGCGGGCTACGTTACCCGCCAGGTCATTTCCATTAACGGAGGAATGCTATGACGCGTCGCGTGGTGATTACGGGCATGGGCGGCGTGACCGCCTTTGGCGAAAGCTGGCAATCCGTTTCCAGCAGGCTGCTGGCGTATGAAAACGCGGTGCGTAAAATGCCGGAATGGCAGGTGTATGATGGTCTGCATACCCTCCTGGGCGCGCCGATCGATGATTTCACGCTGCCGGAACACTATACCCGCAAGCGTATTCGCGCCATGGGCCGCGTGTCGCTGATGTCGACCCGCGCCACCGAGCTGGCGCTGGAGCAGGCGGGGCTGATTGGCGAAGCGGTGCTCACCAACGGTCAAACCGGTATCGCCTACGGTTCTTCGACAGGCAGCACCGGTCCGGTCAGCGAATTCGCGACCATGCTCACCGAAAAGCACACCAATAACATCACCGGGACAACCTACGTCCAGATGATGCCGCACACCACGGCGGTGAATACCGGGCTGTTCTTTGGGTTGCGCGGCCGCGTGATCCCGACGTCGAGCGCCTGTACCTCCGGCAGCCAGGCGATTGGCTACGCCTGGGAGGCGATTCGCCACGGGTATCAGACCGTGATGGTCGCGGGGGGCGCGGAAGAATTATGTCCGTCTGAAGCGGCGGTGTTTGACACGCTGTTTGCCACCAGCCAGCGTAACGACGAACCCAAAACCACTCCTTCTCCGTTCGATACGCAGCGCGATGGTCTGGTCATTGGGGAAGGCGCAGGCACCCTGATTCTGGAAGAGCTGGAGCACGCCAGAGCGCGCGGGGCGACAATCTACGGTGAGATCGTGGGCTTTGCCACCAACTGTGACGCGGCCCATATCACCCAGCCTCAGCGTGACACCATGCAGATTTGCATGGAGCAGTCGCTGGCCATGGCGGGATTAAGCGCCCGGGATATGGGGTATATCTCCGCGCACGGTACCGCCACCGATCGCGGCGATATCGCCGAAAGTCAGGCCACTGCCGCCATCTACGGTGACAGCGTGCCGGTGTCCTCGCTGAAGAGCTATTTTGGCCACACGCTGGGTGCCTGCGGCGCGCTGGAAGCGTGGATGAGCCTGCAGATGATGCGTGAAGGCTGGTTTGCCCCGACGCTCAATTTAACGCAGCCGGATGAGCAATGCGGTGCTTTAGATTATATTATGGGAGAAGCCCGCCAGATTGACTGCGAGTATCTGCAGAGCAATAACTTCGCGTTTGGCGGCATCAACACCTCGATTATCATTAAACGCTGGGCGTAACTATGTACCAGTTTGTACTGGGAAAAATCTCCACCCTTTGCGCGGACCCGCTGGCGTCAGCGCTCGCAGACAGGGCGCCTCAGGGTGCCCGACAGGCCTCCTGGCTGGCCGGGAGAACGCTGCTCGCCAGAACGTTATCCCCTCGCCCGCTCCCCGACATCATTTACGGCGAGCAGGGCAAACCGGCCTTTGCGAAGGGTCATCCGCTGTGGTTCAACCTGAGCCACAGCGGTGACGATATTGCCCTGCTGATGAGCGATGAAGGCGAAGTTGGCTGCGATATCGAAGTGATTCGCCCGAGGAAGAACTGGCAGGCGCTGGCTAATGCGGTATTCAGCATGACCGAGCATGACGAGCTGGAGCGTGAAGCGCCCGAGGAACGGCTTTCCGCCTTCTGGCGTATCTGGACGCGGAAAGAAGCGATTGTGAAACAGCGTGGCGGCAGTGCCTGGCAGATTGTCAGCATCGACAGCACGGCGCAGACGCACGCGGTCAGCCAGCTACAGGTCGGCTCGCTGAGCCTTGCCGTCTGCACATCGACCCCTTACACCCTGACCCACGAGTCGATTATTCACGTTGGGACGTTCGGGGCAGAAAAATCACTAACACACCCAGAATAATAAACCCGACGCCCACCAGCCCGTGCCAGGAGAAGCGTTCTCCCCAGCCGGGCAGCAGGATCGCCGCGCCCCACACCAGAATATAGCTGAGGCTCAGCAGGGCATAGGCTTTGCTGAGCGCCATGCGATGCAGCGCCAGATACCAGCAGCCCATCGAGGCCACGTACCCCGTCAACCCCAGCAGCAGCGCGCCCGTGCCGGACGAGAAGTGCCACAGCGCGGAAACAAACGCCAGGATCTCACTGACCGGTGGCAATGCCTGCATGGCATTGCGCAGCAACAGCTGCGCCGCGCTGACTAACAGCACGCTGCATAAGGCCCAGAACGCTCCTTTCACAGGCTCCCTCCCAGGATAACAATCCCAATGATGATGAACCCTACTCCCAGCCAGTGATGCGCAGCAACGTGCTCACGCCAGAACGCCTTCGCCGCCAGCGTCACCCAGACAAAATTGAGGCTCAGCATAGGATACGCGATGCCGACAGGCAGGCGTTGCAGCACCACCAGCCAGACCAGCATCCCGCTGCCCAGCGCCAGCAGTGCCAGGCCAAGCCACAGCGCGATATGCGCCCCGCGCCGCCCGGCTTTCGCCGGACGGGTGGCCTGTTTCTGGCACAGCTGCCCCGCGCAGCTGAGCAGGCTTGCCAGTATCAGCCAGATCCAGGTCATCACTTCGGCAGGTACTCCAGCAAGGCCAGACGCCCCTGGATATAGAGATTGTCCGGCTGCGGTAAATTCGCCCGTGAAATATCGTCGCGTTTTGACAGCAGCATCACCAGCGATACGCGCCCCTGCTGACGGTGCTCCGCCAGCCACTGCGCGAAGTCGTCCTCACTGACAAAACGATCTTTCACATCGGGATAATCCAGCCCGTAGCGCAGTTCGCCGCTCTGACCAAACAGCGTGATGTCATTACGCTTCAGCTCCCACGCCAGGCCCGCGGCCACGCCCACGTTATTGGCCAGCACGAATCGGCTTTCCTGAAGCGGCTCGCGCACGGTATCGACCAGCGACTGCGGCTGTTTGGAATCCACCACCAGGTTAGGAATGGCAAAACCAATCAGCAGCGCCAGCCCTGCGGGGCACAGTGCCGCCAGCCACCAGCGCTGCTGGCTCTGTCTGAAGGTAAACCAGCCTACCGCGGCCCAGATGAGGAACGCCACCACCGCACAGAAGACTTTATACAGTTCGACCGACGTCCAGACCGGATGCTTAGACAGTCCCCACGGCGAGACCACCAGCGCCGCCACCACGCCGATAACGCCAAACGCCAGGTTAATCCCGCCGTTAATGCGTAACGCTCTGGCACCTTTTTCCGCCGCGAGGCAGGCATAGCGCGCCATCAGGATAGCCAGCGGGGCAAAGCACGGCAGGATATAGGTCGGCAGCTTGCCTTTGGCGATGCTGAAGAACAGCAGCGGCATCACCACCCAACCCAGCAGATAGAACCCGCCACCCGCGTTTTGTCGGTCATTCCAGCCGAGACGAATCGCACCGGGCAAAAGCGCAAGCCACGGCAGGCTGCCCGCGATCAGGAACGGTATGTAGTACCAGAACGGGGCTTTGTGCTGCGCGTCGCTCTGGGCAAAACGCTGAATATGCTCAACCCAGAAGAAATAACGCCAGAAGTCAGGTTCACGCTGCGCAATAGCCAGCCCCCACGGCAGAACAATCAGCACACAGCTCAGGATCGCGAGCCAGCCAAAAATCAGCACCTCTTTCCAGCGCTTCTGGGCGATTACCCACGGCAGCACGCCAATCACCGGTACCGCCAGCGCCAGGAAGCCTTTGGTCATCACCCCCATCCCGCAGGCCAGCCCAAGCAGCACATAGCCGCCCGCTTTTCCGGCAACGGTTTGGGCCTGTGAGGCCAGCCAGAAGCTGCACATCGCCGCCACCAGCCACAGGGTGATGATAGGATCCAGCACCGCATACGTGCCGATGCCATACACCAGGAACAGGGTCAGGAAGATAAGACCGGAGAAAATGGCGGTCCGCTTATCTCGCCAGAGACGCCATGCCATCCAGATGACCAGCAGCGCCGCTAACCCGGTTGAGAATATAGAACCGGCGCGCACGGCGAGGTTGGTGTGCCCGAACAGCAACTGCCCGATGCTGTTGATCCAGTAGCCAGCAATCGGTTTTTCAAAGTAACGCAGCCCCAGAAAATGCGGGACAACCCAGTCTCCGGATGCCAGCATTTCGCGGCTGATTTCCGCATAGCGCGTTTCATCAGGCTGCCAGAGCAGACGAATATCGACCGGAATGAGGTAGTAAACGATAAACAGTGCGAGAAGCGCTAAGCCATAACGGGCTGTTTTCATGGGACCGGACTCACGGTTTGTTGATAGCCAAGCCAGCCTTCCCGGCCAGCCATTTCATTACGGACGACTTTGCCCACGGGCAGGGTGCTGAGATCGTCCGGCAGCAGCTCGCTCAACGGACAAAATTCAATGCCCTCCTGAGCGGCCATCGTCAGCAGTTCATCGAAATCATGCTGATACGCAATCCCTTCCACTTCGGCATGGATGGTATACACCGGCGTGCCGGCGTCACGATGGATGCGGTCCAGAATGTAGCGATTGAACTCATCCGCCTTCACCTCGCGCCCGACCACTTCATCCCAGGTGGGAAGCGTAACCGGAATTTGCACCGTTCCGTAGCGATTTTCGCCTAACAGCGGCAAAAAGGGTCCGGTTCCGCGGCAGTCGCTGTTGTAGCGAAACGCAAAGGCTTCTTTGGCCTTCACGACGCGCTGATCCGCACGCCATCCCGCCACGGCGGAGCAGCGCACGGGCTGACCGGTAATGGCCTCCAGCTCCAGCATCCCACGCTCGACCTCACGGGACAGGCGCGGGATATCCCAGACGCCGGCCCAGGCCTGCCAGGCATGGTGGTCCCAGGCGTGCAGACCCACCTCATGATGCTGCGCCGCCTCGCGGATAACGGCTTCATTACCCGCGCCGATACGCCTGCCGGGCCAGGCGGTGCCGGCCAGCAAAATATCCCAGCCGTAGAGGGATGCTGCGCGCGAGCGCAGCATTTTGAACAGAAATGCCGGTTTAATCAGACGCCATAAATGGCGTCCCATGTTGTCAGGCCCCACGCTGAAGAAAATGCTGGAACGCACATCGTGTTTGTTCAGCAGTTCCAGCAGTTTGGGTACGCCGTCACGCGTTCCCCTGAAGGTGTCGACATCAATGCGTAAACCGACTTTTTTCATGAGACCTGTTCCGACAGCTCCACGGTGCGCAGGAAGAAATCGAGCGTTTCGTCAATGGTCTGCTCCATCTTCACCGTCGGCGTCCAGTTCAGGCAGCGCTTCGCGTTGCGAATGCTTGGCTTACGGTGCTCAACGTCCTGATACCCTTTGCCGTAGTAGCTGCTGCTTTCCACTTCGCGGAAGCCGGCAAACGGCGGGAACTTGTCGCGCAGCGGATGGCGCTCAAAGCTGGCCAGCAGCATCTCTGCCAGCTCGCGAATGCTCGCTTCGTTGTCCGGGTTACCGATGTTGATGATTTCACCGTTGCAGCGGTTATCTTTGTTTTCGATGATGCGGAACAGCGCTTCGATACCGTCGCTGATATCCGTAAAGCAGCGTTTCTGTTTCCCGCCTTCGATAAGCTTAATTGGCGAGCCTTCTACCAGGTTCAGGATCAGCTGGGTGATCGCACGGGAGCTACCAATACGCGCCGCGTTGAGGTTATCCAGACGCGGGCCCATCCAGTTGAACGGACGGAACAGGGTAAAGCGCAGGCCCTCTTTCTCGCCGTAGGCCCAAATCACGCGGTCCAGCAGCTGTTTGGAGACGGAATAAATCCAGCGCTGTTTGTTGATCGGCCCGACCACCAGGTTGGAGGTGTCTTCATCGAAGTTCTTATCGGTACACATGCCGTACACTTCAGACGTGGACGGGAAGATGATGCGCTTGTCGTATTTCACGCAGTCGCGGATGATCTTCAGGTTCTCTTCAAAGTCCAGCTCGAACACGCGAAGCGGGTTACGGGTGTACTCGATTGGCGTGGCAATGGCGACCAGCGGCAGCACCACGTCGCATTTTTTAATGTGGTATTCAATCCACTCGGAATGGATGCTGATATCCCCTTCCACGAAGTGGAAACGCGGGTTGTCGAGGAAACGGCTGATGGCGTCAGAGCCGATATCCAGACCGTAGATTTCGTAGTTATCGTCTTTAAGCAGACGTTCGGTCAGGTGGTTACCGATAAAGCCGTTCACGCCGAGGATCAGCACGCGGGTACGGCGCTTGATGGCAACAACCGGTGCGCTGGTGATCAGCGCTCCGGCCACCAGACCCAGAGACTGCGCCAGCTGCGTGCCCTGCACGTACAGGCCGTTGTCGGTTTGTCCGGTGACGATCTCCAGCGCCTGCTCGCCGCAGCTCACAATCAGCGGAGAGACAGAGACGACTGTACCCGGTTTGGCAGCCGGAATATCGTCACGCACGCGGGATTTCCAGACGATAAATTTGCTTACGCCCGCAAAGCTGTACGCGCCCGGCCACGGGTCGGTCACGGCACGCACCAGGTTGTGCAGCTGGCGAGCAGGCTTGTTCCAGTCCAGACGACCATCTTCCGGCGCGCGGCGGCCAAAGCTGCTTGCCTTGCTCTCGTCCTGCGCGGTCTCGCTGAAGGTGCCGTTGAGAATACCTGGAAGTGCATCACGCAGCAGCGTCTGTGCCGACGCATTCAGCTTTTGATGCAGCTGCAGCGCAGTTTCGTCCGCATCAATAGCGACCTTCTGCTGTGCCACGATAGCGCCCGCGTCCGCACGGCGCACCATGCGGTGCAGCGTCACGCCCGTTTCCGTTTCACCGTTCACCAACACCCAGTTCAGCGGCGCGCGGCCACGGTAGGCGGGCAGCAGAGAACCATGAAGATTAAAGGCGCCTTTTGCGGCCAGGCCTAAGATCTCGTCGGAAAGCAGGTTGCGATAGTAGAACGAGAAGATTACGTCAGGCGCGAGCGCGCGGATGCGCTCCACCCACAGCGGATGGTTGACGTCGTCCGGTGCATAAACCGGGATCCCGCGCTCGGCGGCGATACGCGCCACGGAGCCAAAAAAGTTATTCTCTCCGGCCGTGTCCGGATGGGTAAAGATTGCCGCAATGTCATAGCCCGCTTCCAGCAGGGCCAGCGTGCCCGTGCACCCCATATCGTGATAGGCAAATACAACAGCTTTCATGGGTGAATTTCCTCTTGAGATGCTTTGTGTTCCTGACGGACAACACGTTGAATAAAGTAGCGCGGACGCGCGCGAACATCGTTATAGATACGGCCAATGTATTCACCGAGAAGGCCCATCCCGACAAACTGGGCGCCGATGAACATAAACAGCACGGCAAAGAGCATGAAGACCCCTTCCGCCGCCCACTGCGGGCCAAAGACCAGTCGCAGCACCACCAGCAGAACGGACAGCGCAAACCCGGCCACGGCGATGATGCTGCCGAACACGCTCAGCAGACGCAGCGGCGTGGTGGTCAGGCAGGTGATGAGGTCATACATCAGGTTGATGAGACGCATAAAGCTGTACTTCGATTCCCCGTGCTCGCGCTCGGCGTGCAGAACCGGAATCTCCGTTGCCTTGCGGGCAAAGGTGTTGGCGAGGATCGGAATAAAGGTGCTGCGCTCATGGCAGTGCAGCATCGCGTCGACAATGTGGCGGCGGTAGGCGCGCAGCATGCAGCCGTAGTCGCCCATCGCTTTACCGGTCGTGCGCTGGATAAGGCGGTTGATGGTGCGTGAGGCCAGCTTGCGGAACAGACTGTCCTGACGGTTCTGACGTACCGTGCCGACCACGTCATAGCCTTCATCGGCTTTGGCGACCAGGCGCGGGATCTCTTCCGGCGGGTTTTGCAGGTCAGCGTCCAGGGTGATGACCAGATCGCCCGTAACGTGGCTAAACCCCGCCATAATCGCCGAGTGCTGGCCGTAGTTACGGTTGAGCAGCACGGCAACAATATGGCTGCCTTCGGCCTGCGCGGCCTCGGTCAGCATCAGCGCGGAATTATCGCTACTGCCGTCATCTACCAGCAGAATTTCATAAGCCTTGCCCATCGTGTCGCAGGCTGCGGTTGTACGACGGATCAGTTCGGGCAGGCTCTCCTGCTCGTTATAAACCGGGATTACCACGGAAACTTTTTGTACAGGCGGTGCACTGAACATATCAATGTCCTGCAAGCTGATGGAGTGCGGTAATGACGCGGGTTGTGTCGTCATGAGTCATGTCCGGGAAAAGAGGGAGAGAACAAATACGCGCGCTATTCCATTCAGAATTCGGGAGCGATACATCAGGAAAACGCTCGCGGTAGTATTTTTGGGTGTGCGCCGCGCGGAAGTGGAGGCCGGTACCGATGCCTTTCTCTTTCAGCGCCGCCATCAGGTTGTCGCGGGAAATTCCGCAGCGCGCTTCGTCAACGCGAATAATAAACAGGTGCCAGGCGTGCACGTGCGGCCATGACGGAATGGTGAGCGGCTGGAACGGCGTATCGGCAAGCTCACGCAGGTAGCGTTCAGCAATTTCCTGGCGGCGTCTGTTGGCCTCTTTCAGCTTGCCTAACTGCACCAGCGCCAGCGCGGCGTTGATGTCTGCCAGGTTGTATTTATAGCCCGGCGCGATCACTTCCGCCTGCGGCGCGCGGCCGTGCGTCTGGCGGTCATAGGCATCTACGCCCAGGCCATGGAATTTCAGGCTGCGGATCCGCTGTGCCAGCTGGGCATTATCCGTGACGACTAAGCCGCCTTCCGCGCAGGTCATATTTTTAATGGCGTGGAAGGAAAAAATCGAGGTCCCTTTCCATCCCACATGACGGTTCTTGTAGTACGTTCCGGCGGCATGGGCCGCATCTTCAATAACCGGAATACCGTGACGTTCACCGATGGCATGAATGGCGTCGATTTCACACGGCGCGCCAGCATAATGAACGGGAATAATGGCTTTGGTACGCGGGGTAATGGCGGCTTCAACGGCTTCTGGCGTCACCATTAACGTATCTTTGTCCACATCAATCATGACCGGCGTGGCGCCCAGCAACACGATCATATTCAGCGTGGATACCCAGGTCTGGGAAGGGGTAATAACTTCATCGCCCGGGCCAATATCCAGCGCCATCAGCGTGACGTGCATACCTGCGGTGGCTGAACAGACGGCAATCGCATGCTGATTCCCGGTAAGCTGACAGAATGCCTCTTCAAGTTCCTGATTCTTTGGCCCTGTGGTGATCCAGCCCGACATCAAAACGTCCTGAAGCGCCGCAATTTCCTCAGCGCCCATCGACGGCCGCGAAAAAGGCAGAAAATCACTCATTATTAATTTCCTTGCAATAAAAATGGCATGTTTTTGATATTAACCAAATGCCAGCCCGTTTATTTCAACGAACCATAAACTTATATCAAAGTAGCTCTCTTTCCTTAGGGAAAAATTAAGACAACGTTTGCAACGTTATAAGACAACTAGCAGCCAGTTGAAAAACAACAAGTTAAATTAATATTAAATATTTTTAATGTGATCTTTCGCAACATTTTGAAATGGATTCATTTAAACCAATCATCAACAAACAAAAAAAATCCCGGCCATTTCAAAATAATATGAAATAGCCGGGAACTTTTCTTTTTAGTTAATTGTCGCGCTTATTAGAGATTATCTGGAAAGTTTTTCGGTAATTCACTGGCCGCACAGGCAATAACGCTTTCATTATTGGCACCGCAATCGCGCACAAAGGTGATCGTGGCAAATTCATCAATCACTTCCGTTGGATACGCCGGACCCGCATCGCGATAGCTGTTCATCAGCGGAATATGGTCGTTCTGGAAGCAGACGGTTTTTTCCGGATTGTTCATGACCCAGCGTGGGAAGAAGATGGTGCCGTGGAACAGCTTGTCGCCCAGGTTCACAATCAGGCTGACGTCGGTACCGGTTGGTTCGGTCCAGGAAATTTTATAGATGCTCTCGCCTACCCGCACGATATAAGCCTGCTGATCTTTCACCCAACGGTTGGCCACAAGACCGCTGTGAATACGGTAATCAAGCGTGGTCTCATTTTTTACGTAAATCTCGTAGTTCCAGCCGTTATCGTAGGTATATACAAGATGTTTACCAACAAAGCCGCTTAAGTCGTGTTTGTCGAAGGTGTTCATAAGATGTCTCCTTTGTTTTGATGAGACGATCGTACCCATTCAAAAAATGAATGAATAACGCTATGTTTTAATCAAATTCATCCAAATTTTAGATAAATCATGCATAAGACGACGCTGGAACAATGGGCTTTACTGGAAAGAGTGGTGGAAGCGGGCAGCTTTGCCAAAGCCGCGGAAGAAACCCACCGCAGCCAGTCCTCGGTGAGCTATAACCTGTCGCTGCTGCAGGAGCGACTCGGCGTGGCGCTGCTGGTGCCGGAGGGGCGACGGGCGGTGTTAACCCCGGCCGGAGAGCTTCTTCTCAACCAGGTTAAACCGCTGCTGAAAGCGTTTTCGTACGTTGAGACGCGCGCAGCAACCCTTCGCAACGGGATGCGCACGCGGTTAGATCTGGTGGTGGACTCCATTTTCCCGCGCCGCCGCCTGTTCGCTATTCTTCGTCAGTTCCAGCAGCAGTATCCGCAGACTCAGGTACGTCTGACCGAGGTGCTGGAAAATACCCGCGCCGATGCCATTAACGACGAAGCCGATGTGATGGTCTTAACCCGCCGCCAGGATATCACCGGGCTCGGCGAATGGCTGATGAATATCGACTTTGTTGCCGTGGCCCATTCCCGGCATCCCTTGTTTCACCTCGACGCGCCGCTCAATGATGAGATGCTGCGCCCGTGGCCGCTCATCCAGATTGCGGACAGCCAGCCCGCCGCGCGCGCGGCCGGCGAGTCGTGGACCTTCTCCACCATCGATGCCGCCATAGAGGCCGTCGTCTCTCAGGTCGGCTACGGCTGGCTGCCAGAGGAACGCATCCAGACCCAGTTGGATCAGGGCGTACTCAAACGCCTGCCGCTGAGCCACGGTGCGCGCAGGGCAACGCCGCTACACCTGATTGTTAAGCGTTCCCTCGCCCCGCTTGATGAGCAGGTTGAGACGCTATTGCGCCTTTTTAGCCAGGAGCCGTCATCCTCACCTGCTACGCTTTAAGGTCCGAACGTTAAATCGAGAAGGAGCAGATGATGAAAATCGACTTTGCGGGGAAAGTGGCGCTGGTGACCGCCTCAACCGGCGGGATCGGGTTCGCCATTGCCAGAGGTCTGGCAGAAAGCGGTGCGGAAGTGATCGTCAATGGCCGCAGCACGGAATCGGTGAATAAAGGCATTCAGCAGCTCCAGCAGGTGGTGCCGGGCGTGCAGGTGCGCGCCGCGATTGCCGACCTCAGTACGGCGGAAGGGGTCGAGTCGCTTCTGAAGGTAGCGAATAACGTCGATATTCTGGTCAACAACGCCGGGATTTACGGTCCTCAGGATTTCTATGCCACCGACGATGAGACCTGGGAGCGTTACTGGCAGACCAACGTGATGTCCGGCGTGCGCCTTTCCCGGGCCCTGCTGCCGGGCATGGTGCAGAAAGGCTGGGGACGCGTGGTGTTTATCTCCTCCGAGTCGGCCTGCAATATTCCGGCGGATATGATCCACTACGGCGTGACCAAAACGGCGCAGCTCTCGCTGGCGCGCGGTCTGGCGAAGTTCGTGGCGGGGAGCGGCGTGACGGTCAACAGCGTCCTGCCGGGCCCGACGATGTCTGACGGTTTCGCAGAGATGATGAAAGATGAAATCGAAAAAACCGGCAAATCGCTGGAGCAGCTGGCGAAAGAGTTTGTGATGGCCAACCGCCCCAGCTCGGTTATCCAGCGCGCGGCCACGGTTGAAGAGGTGGCCAATATGGTGATTTATGTCTGTTCGACCCAGGCCTCCGCCACCTCGGGCGCGGCGCTGCGCGTCGACGGTGGCGTTGTGGATGACATCATCTGACGCTGTCAGGCCGCGCTGCCTGCGATGCGACGGGCGGTAATGTAGTGTGCCTGCCAGTAATCATCCGTCAGGGTTGAAACCGTTACGCCCTGACTGGTTGAGGCATGAATAAACTGGTTTTTGCCAATATAAACGCCGACGTGCTTGCGGTTCGGGCCCGTCTGGAAGAAGACCAGATCGCCGGCTCTCAGGCGGTATTGCGCCACCTGCACGCCGCGATGGATCTGTTCACTCGTCGTGCGCGGCAAATTAAGATGCGCCGCATCGGTGAACAGGTGCTGCATGAGCGCGGAGCAATCCACCCCGCGATGCGTGGTTCCGCCCCACCGGTACTGGGTGCCTTTCCATTTCTGGTATTGATCGAGAATACGCGAGCGCAGCGGGCCTGTTTCCTGATGCACCAGCGCAGATTTCGCCGGTGATGCCGCCAGCTCGCTGTTCATCGATAACATCGACGCTGGAAGTTGAAAGCTGAACGCAGAAAACGAAGCAAAACTTAACGTGAGGATTGAAATAAGCGATCTAAGAGTCATATCAAGAAAGAAGTAGTGAGTGAGTTTTTCCTTACCTGTGGGGGCCAATGGTTCCCCTAAATATCTTGCGATGTGGCGATAATATAGACAGCTCGTTTTTTCACCAATTGTTATCGAGGCCAAAAATGGACTCACTTTGAGATCGCAAGATCGAGAAAAAAAGAGTGGTGATATAAGGACTATCCAGCTAAAGCAGGTAAACTGATCCGCAGAATGTGTATTTCAGCTAAGACGTATTTATGACCAATATGATTGCCGACGAGACGGTGGCTAAATCCAGCGTGCTCTCTGTCTTTGACTTTGACGGGACATTAACGCACCACGACAGCTTTATCCCTTTCCTGCGTTTTGCCTTCGGCAAACGTTACTTCGCGGGCCGTCTGGTGCGCATGGCGCTGCCCACGCTCCACTGCGTGCGTCGCAAGCTGACGCGCGATGAGCTGAAGGAAGTGCTGATTAAAACCTTCCTGACGGGCGTGGATGAACACTGGTTACGCCAGCAGGCGGAAGCCTTTTGCGAAAAATACTGGAACAAGCTGATGCGCCCCGAAGGGGTTCTGGCGGTGGCGGCTGAGGTGAATTCCGGTGCGGAAGTGACCATCTGTTCCGCGTCCCCGGCGCTGGTGCTCCAGCCGTGGGCTGACAAACTGGGCATTAAGCTGATTGGCACGCAGCTGGAAGTGAAAGACGGCAAGCTGACGGGGCGCATCACGGGCAATAACTGCCGCTGCGCCCAGAAGGTGGCAAGGCTGGAAAAAGTGTATGGCGATCTGAACGCCTATCACCTGCGCGCCTGGGGCGACACCCGCGGCGACCACGAGCTGCTGGCGGCGGCGCAGGATCCGCACTGGCGGCACTTCCACCACCCCCGCAAGCGTCGGAATTCACCGATTAAGGGTTAGGTGCGGTCCGGTGCCCTCACCCCGGCCCTCTCCCACAGGGAGAGGGAGAAAGGCGGTACATCAGGCCTCACGTTTCCCCGGGAACATCACGCTCGCAATAATCCCCAGCGCCAGCACGCCCAATACCACAAACAGGCTGGCCGTGGCGCCAATGCTGTAACCGTGATGCCAGAAGTGATCGGTGGCATTTAACCCCAGCTTGAACGCCACGAAGAACAGCAGCAGCACCACGGCTTTCTCGAGGTGCACCAGATACTGCTTCAGCGCTTCCAGCACGAAGTAAAGCGTACGCAGGCCGAGAATGGCGAACATCATGGCGCTGTAGATAATCAGCGGCTCGCGGCTCACGGCAATAATGGCCGGCACGGAGTCAAACGCGAACATGACGTCAGAGAGCTCGACGACGGCTACGCAAAGCAGCAGCGGCGTCGCATAGCGCTTCGCCTTCTTCACGCGTCCGACCATCACGTCCTGGTTTTCCGGCTTTTCAAGCTCAGCATCCACCTCTTTCTGGGTCAGAATAAAGGCGTTGCTGCTGATTTTCGGCCAGACCGGATAGAAGCGCTTCACCAGGCGATAGGCGAGATGACCCGAGTAATCCTCCACTTCGTCGCTCTCTTCATTGCGTCTGAGCATCATCACCGCCGTCCAGCCGACGACCAGCGCGAAGATCACCTCAACGTACGGCCCCAGGCTTAACAGGCTGGTGCCGATAGCCACAAAGATGCCGCGGAAGACTATCGCCCCCAGCACGCCCCAGTAGAGCACGCGGTGACGGTACTTATCCGGCACGCCGAACCAGGCGAAGATCGCCATCATCACGAACAGGTTATCGACGGAGAGCACCTCTTCCAGCGCATAGCCGGTGAGGAACAGGCTCGCCATCTCGGCGCCGTGGTGAACATACAGGAATCCGGCGAAGGCCATCGCCATCATGACCCAGAAAATGGACCACATCGCCGCGCTTTTCAGCGAGACGGGTTTATCGTGACGGTGCATAAAGAGGTCGATAAACATCGCCCCTACGGCCATCACCACAAAGACAACAACGGTTTCCGTCGGGAAACCGAGATGAGCAGCAGACATACAAAACCCTTTTGGCAGACAAAACACAACACCATGCAAACTGGCGTAAACCAGGAACAGAAAAGGGCGAGCCGTTAATCAGCCCCTTCGCCCTCAAAGTCGCGGCCTTCAGGCCGCGCAAGGAGGAGTACTTTACCTTACCAGGCGGGGATCGCGCATCTGCCGTTTAGGCGCTCATGCCGCGCAAACGCTGCAGCACCGCCACCAGAACCGCCACAGACCAGCCCACCATCAACGCGCCCACCAGCCCTTCCACCCCGCCGATGAGCCGCCAGTGCTGGGGTAACGTGACGTCGCCATATCCCACGGTAGCGTAGCTGACCAGTGAAAAATAGAAGCTGGTGTTCCAGTCATTAAACGCGTCGATGACAAAATAAAACGCAGCAAACAGTCCGGCCTCAAGGAGGTGGGCGAAGATCATGGAGATCACGATACCGACATTGCGTAAAACGATGCGTACCGCCGAATCGACTTCTAATTTGATGAACTTTAAAACGCCAAACATCCACAGCGAATGGATCACCACGGTAAGGGTAAGCAAAATAATAATACTGAGTAGCTGCATGATGCGTGCTCGACCAAAAGGAATCTGGCCCCGCGAACGAGGCGGGGCACCTGGTCGAAGCTTAGTTGAATGACGAGGAAAAGTTGGTGCAATAATTGCGTTGCGTGATTATCTTCCTTGCAGCGTGCCCTCTTTGCGGCTGGTTCGACTGCTGTGAGCGATATATCTGCAGCGCACTATCTGTGAGTCACCTCTTATTTACATCATTTAAACCTTCCATTAACTGGATAAAAATAACGCGCCGTCGCTATAGTGGTTTTGTTTAATAAAACTGAGTTGTACCTAATAAAACAAAGAACAAACCCTGCGAGGACACAATGACAGAACATTTACGTAACGGCGCTACCGCCACCGAGGACATAGAAAGAGAGACGATGCGGAAGGTGATCTGGCGTATTCTCCCGTTTCTGATTGTCAGTTACCTGGTCTCCATTATCGATCGCGGGAATATCGGCATGGCTTCGCTGCAGATGAATGAGGACCTTGGCCTCAGCAAAGCCGCGTTTGGCTTCGCCAGCAGTCTTTACTTCGTGGCCTATTTTTTGTTTGAAGTACCCAGCAACCTGGCCATGCAGAAAGTCGGCGCCCGGCTGTGGATCCCGCGCATTATGATCAGCTGGGGCATCGTCTCCATGTGTATGGCCCTGGTGCAGAACACCACGTCGCTCTATATCGTCCGTTTTCTTCTCGGTGCTGCAGAGGCGGGCTTTTTCCCGGGCGTCGTGCTGTATCTGACCTGGTGGATCCCGTCCCGCTACCGCGCACGCATTATTGCGTCCTTTATGGTCGCCATCCCGCTCGCTAACTTCATCGGCTCCCCGCTTTCCGGGTTGATACTGTCACTGGATGGCTGGCTGGGCCTTCGCGGCTGGCATCTGCTGTTCATTATTGAAGGCTTGCCGGCGGTGCTGCTGGGTATTGCAGCCTGGTTTATTCTCCGGGATCGCCCTCATCAGGCGAGCTGGCTCAGCAGCGAACAGAAACAATGGCTGGAAACCACGCTGGAAACCGAGCGCAATCAGCAAAAGAGTATCGGACACCAGACGACGTGGCAGTTGCTGAAGCATCGCCAAATCTGGCTGATGGCGCTGATTTACGCGGGTGCATCTTCCGCGGGCACCACCATCAGCGTCTGGTCTCCTCAACTGCTGAAATCCTTCCATCTGGATAACCTTGAGACAGGTCTGTTTAACGCCATTCCTTACGGTCTGGCATCGGTTCTCATGATTGTATGGGGACGGAATTCCGATCGTACCAACGAACGCCGCTGGCATACCGCACTCACGCTGTTCATGATTGCCGCAGGTGTGTTCGCCGCCTTTGTAAGCGTCTCGCTGTCTGCCACGATCGTTATCCTGAGCATTATGCTGATAGGCGCTTATTCAATGAAAGGGCCTTTCTGGGCGCTGGCGTCCGGTTGGATGAGCAGTACCTCAGCGGCGGCGGGACTGGCCGCGATTGGCGCCATCGCAAACCTGATAGGTGGGGCGGTGATGGTAAACGCGTACGGCATTATCAATGAGCGGACAGGCAGCTACACGCTGGCAATGCTTCCGCTGGCCGCGCTGTGCGTGGCCGGGGGTATCGCGGTGCTCATTATGGGGCGGCAGGCCCGCCGCGCTCAGCTACACGAAAAACAGGTCACGCATTAACGATGACAGAAGCGGGACATTTGTCCCGCTTCTGCGTTTAAAGATTTTCTTCCGCCGCGTCGCTCGTTTCACCAAAGAACTGCTGACAGAAGGGCTTGCTGGCGCCCATTTTCTGCGACAGACGGCTTGCAGCCGCCTTCATCAACTGCCCTATTTCCTTCTCACGACGATCTTCCGTCAGCCGCGAGATGGGGCCGGTCAGGGCTAACGCCGCAACCAGCTTGTCGTGAACGCCGAAGACAGGCATCGCAAACGCAGCGGTATGGGGGTCGCGCGCGCCTGACGTGTAGAATGGGAGTTCAGCGTCTCCCTCCGGCAGGCTTTCATTGAGCCCCCAATGGCGTAATACCTTACTGATGGCCGAATTATCGAGCGGGAACTGGCTGCCGGGAAGATTGCTGTGTCGCAGGCCATGCGACGCTTCAGCGCGAAACAGGCAAAGCCGCTGCCCTCCCTCCAGCACATACCAGCTGGCACTCTCCTGAGACGCCAGGGATAAGGCCTGAAGCTCTGGCTGAACCACCCGGGAAAGATGGAAAGATTGTTCATACAGCTTGCCGAGGTAAAGCAGACGTGGGCCCAGCGCATAATTGCCGTCTTCATGCCTGACGACGTAATTCATCCGTTCAAGAGAATTCATCAAGCGGTAAACCGTGGTTTTGTGATAACCCGACAGCTGTGCCAGCGCGGTCAGCGTCAGGCTCTCATCCCCAGGACGGAAGCAATCCAGTAAAGCCAGCGCTTTTTCAACCGCTACAACGCCTTCATTCCCCATCATTATCTCCTTGTTAGCCCGGCAGTGAGTGTACCTCAAATTTTGTGAGTCACTTCGTGTTTACATCACAAACGCCACCACGGGTCTGGCTAAAAGGAAAGCAACACCGCTATAGTTGTTTTGTTATGTACACCTGCATTGTACTCAGTAAAACAATATGGAGGCATTTATGTCCGTTAATGAAAAAAAACCGATTAATCGCCAGTTCGAGCGCGTTTCTGCCGAGGACGTTCGTCGGGCTGCCGAGTATCAGGCAGCTATTCTGGCCGACGTGGCCGGTCGCCGCGGTACGCTTCATGGCCGCATCAAACCGCTGGCCCCACACATGTCCGTTGCGGGTCCGGCCATCACCGTTGAAGTGCGTCCGGGGGATAATCTGGCGATTCATGCCGCGATGGCGGTGGCGCAGCCCGGCGATGTCCTGGTCGTCGATGGCAAAGGCGACCTGAGCTGCGCGCTGCTTGGGGAAATCATGGCCACTCAGGCTCAGGCGAGCGGCATTGCGGGCATTATTATTGATGGCGCTGTACGTGACGCCGACACCCTGAGCAAAGGTCACTACCCCGTCTTTTCTGCCGGTTTGAACCCCTGCGGCCCGACAAAGTTAATTTCTGGCCGGGTTAATCATCCCATTTCAGTCGCCGGGGCGACGGTTCAGGCCGGGGATCTTGTTGTCGCGGATATCGACGGCGTGGTCGTCATCCCGCGCGATGAGGTTCAGGAGGTTATCGCTCTGGCAAAAGGAAAGCTGGAGATGGAGACCCGGCGTCTTGCCGCCATCCGTGAAGGCGATTTACGTCCACACTGGCTTGATGACGCGCTTCGTAAGGCAGGTATGTTGAGCGACGAGGAGACGCTGTGATGGGGGGCAAAGACGTAGTGCTGGTTACCGGAAGCGACCTGGCGGAGCAGGCCATGGTGATGTTACAGGGCTTTGAGGTAGTGTTTGCGGGCCGCCAGCCCACAGAAGATGACCTGATCGCGCTGTGTAAACGACACAATCCTGTGGCGATCCTGGTACGTTACGGCAGGATCACCGAGAAAGTTATGGATGCCGCCCCGGCTTTGCAGGTTATTTCCAAGCACGGAAGCGGGATCGATGTGATAGACCAGACGGCAGCGGCCGAGCGCAACATCGCCGTCCGGTCTGCGCCAGGCGCAAACGCGGCGGCAGTGGCTGAACATACCTGGGCGCTGATCCTCGCCTGCGCAAAGTCAGTGGTGCCTCTGGACAAGCGGCTGCGAGACGGGCACTGGGATAAGGCGACGCATAAATCCATTGAACTGGAGGGCTTAACGTTAGGGCTAATTGGGTTGGGTGCTATCGGCTCGCGCGTGGCGACTATTGGTCACGCTTTCGGCATGAAGGTGCTGGCTTACGATCCCTATGCTAAGACTATGCCTGCCCTGTGCGAACGCGCAGAAACGCTGAACGGACTTCTTTCCCGTTCCGATGTCATCTCTTTGCACTGTCCGCTGACCGATGAGAATCGGGGGATGATCAATAGCGTAACGCTCGCACACTGCAAGCGGAACGCAATTCTGGTCAATACGGCACGCGGTGGGCTGATCCACGATGAGTCGTTACTGGCGGCGCTCAGGGATGGCACGCTGCACAGCGCCGCGCTGGACAGCTTTACCCACGAGCCGCTGACCGCGCCGCACCTCTGGCAGTCCGTAGAAAACGTGGTTATTTCACCGCATATTGGCGGCGTTACCGCAGCGTCATATATCAGGATGGGGACCGTGGCCGCGAGCAATATTCTTGCTGTGACAGACGTCACCACCGTCAGCTCGTAAAGCCAACCGTGACGAGTGGCTGTGCTCTTATGTCACTTGTCTTCTGCTGTACACAGACATTAAAGTTGTCTCCTTTAACATGAAAAAGACTTTAAAGTTGTCTACTTCCTCAGATAGACCTACTTAACAGGATACTAAGTAGGTCATCTCCTTTCTCGCGTAGCATCTCTCGACGTTCACAGCAGAGGACACGTTTCAAAATGTCATCCAAAATTTTTTTCCATTATCTGACGTTGGGTGATTTTGATGGTCAGCGAGTAGAGGCTTTAACAATGTGGGTTGCCCTGAGCAAAGTAAGGGAAGTAGATGTACCAGAAATGTACGCGTTTCCTTGCATGAAGGGGGGCATCTTAAAGCTCATTGATTAAACAAACTCACTATGCCGCTACAAACAGCCCAAAACCGTCACTTGATAACGTGTTATTTAGATAAATTAATGAATCGCCACGGATAATCTAGACACTTCCGAGCCGTTGATAATACTGGTTTTCATATTCTGTCGGTGACATCTGTT